>JACMKU010000045.1 GCA_014379965.1 Chitinophagaceae bacterium | reverse complement strand
TCATTGGGTGCCACACCATGCCAGTTGTGATCGTTTTCCATGAAATCGACTCCCTTACCCATGATCGTATGCATTAGTATCGCGACAGGCTTGCCTTGCCTCGATAGTGATTTGGCTTTTTCAAGCCCAGTGACCACTTCGTCCATGTTATTACCATTCATTTCCAGCGTGGACCATCCAAAGGCATCGAACTTCTGGCGGATGTTGCCGAGGTTCATCACTTTCTGCGTAGGTCCATCGATCTGTTGTCCATTCCAATCGATGGTCGAAATGAGATTGTCGACCTTATGATGCGCAGCGAACATAGCAGCTTCCCAGACCTGTCCTTCATCTAGTTCACCATCGCCATGAAGAGAATATACTGTTGTGTCTTCTCCGTTTAGTTTCTTCGTCAACGCGGCGCCTATTGCCACACTCATACCTTGCCCGAGTGAACCGGAGGCTACCCTGATACCGGGAAGATGTTCATGGGTGGCAGGATGGCCCTGAAGTCTGGAATTTATTTTGCGAAAAGTTGACAATTCTTTGACATCAAAATAGCCTGCGCGGGCAAGCGTGGAATAGAACACAGGGGAAATATGACCGTTAGAAAGAAAGAACACATCTTCACCTGTTGCATCCATATTGAAGGAGGGGTTATGCTGCATCACCTTGAAATACAATGCAGTAAAGTATTCGGTACAACCGAGTGACCCACCTGGATGTCCACTCGCAGAGCCGTGAACCATTCTTACGATGTCTCTTCTTATTTGCGTTGCTATTGCCGTTAGTTCTGCCATCTTAAAACCGATTGCTTTTAATTTGTGTATATTGCCGCCCCGAACCGCGATTGGCTTGCAAATTTGCGAACTTTTTTGGTACAATCCCGCCTAGATTGATAATCTATCAAAAAATAAAATCCAACAAAATCCCTTTGTGCATTAAAAATTAATGCATTCAGCACTAAAAAATTGCTGGTCTAGAGTTAAACTAATTCCCTAAAGCGTATTTTTGTAACCGCAAAACCCTGTTCGATGCTTGATGTATTACTGACCGCCTCGGTGTCTCTTGATGTATTATTGACCGCCTCGGTGTCTTTTATCATTTCCTTCCTGGCTATTCCAGTTGTTTTGCAGATTGCAGATCAAAAGAAGTTGTTTGATGTTCCCGACGAACGAAAAGTTCACACGCATCCCGTTGCTTCTCTCGGTGGCGTAGGAATATTTGGGGGATTTCTTCTCGCGGCGCTTCTTTCCATTCAAGGACAGTACAATTATGAATTTCAATATTTCTTCGCAGCGGCACTTGTGATATTTTTCCTTGGATTAAAGGATGACCTCGTGGTGCTTTCGCCTAGTAAGAAGTTCGTCGGCCAGGTGGTAGCCGCCTCCATACTCATTCATCTTGGTCATATCCGCCTTGACAGCATGCATGGCCTGTTTGGCTTCGAGCAGCTACCCGAAGGTTTTGCCCTTGCACTATCATACCTAACGATCATCGTTATCATCAATTCGTTTAACCTTATCGACGGCATCGATGGTTTGGCCGCGAGCCTGGGGATACTCACGATGTTGATCTTCGGCACTTATTTCTTTATCACAGATTACCACGCATATGCGCTGCTCGCCTTCGCGCTTGCAGGCAGCCTCATCGCATTTCTAATATTCAATCATCACCCCGCAAAGATCTTCATGGGGGACTCGGGTTCGCTGATGATCGGGTTAGTCAATGCCATCCTTGTCATTAAATTTATTAACGTGGCAAGCGAGCCTTCAGTAGCAGTTCCGATTGGTTCTGCCGTCGCGATGGGATTTGCAATATTGATCGTGCCGCTCCTCGATACGCTTCGCGTATTCGCGATTCGCATATTCAACGGACGGTCGCCGTTTACACCCGATCGTAATCACGTTCACCATCTTTTGCTTGCAAGAGGAATGGGCCACGCCGCAGTTACGTTTACGTGCGTTGCCATCAACATCTTCTTCGTAGCTCTCGCCTATGCAGGCCGTTCACTTGGTTCAACTATGCTGCTTCTTATTATGCTCGCCATCGCCTTCTCAGGTCTGGGGATATTGTATTATAGAAGACAGAACAGGCCAATGGTTATCGCCAAGAGAATGGATGGAGCAATGGAATTGAAAACGCCATCAAAGGTTGTGACCCTTACCCAGGAGACCGAAGTAGCCACCGCCGATAAGAAATAAAACGTTTCCAACATACTCGAAGCAGAAAGAAGATCATCCTCTTTCTGCTTTTTTTTTGACTCCCGCTTTTGTTAGCTTTGCGGCACCCCGCAATCGATTCAGCGAGAGGAATAAACAGAAAAAAACTATGGCAGAAGATACAATTTCGATCATCACAACCGCGGAGGATCATATGCAAAAGGCCATCTCCCACCTTGAGTCAGAGCTTACCAAGATCAGGGCTGGCAAAGCCAATCCGCAGATGCTTGATGGTATCATGGTCGATTATTACGGCGCTCCGATGCCAATTAACCAGGTGGCTAACATCAGCGTGATGGATGCCCGCACTCTCAGTATACAGCCCTGGGAAAAGAATATGCTGCAGCCAATAGAGAGGGCCATCATAGCAGCCAATATCGGTATCAACCCACAGAATGATGGAAGCTTTGTGCGGATCTTCCTCCCCCCGCTCACCGAGGAACGCAGAAGAGAATTAGTGAAGAAAGCACTCGCTGAAGGTGAGCATTCTAAAGTAGCAATTCGAAATATTCGCAGGGATGCGATCGAACAGATAAAGAAATTGCAGAAAAATGGACTAAGCGAGGATGCTGCAAAAGATGCTGAGACTGAAGTGCAGCAGGTAACCGACAAATACATTACCGGGGTGGAGAAGCATCTCGCCGGAAAAGAAAAAGAGATCATGTCTGTCTAATAAGTTCCTATCGGGAGGGTTTCGGTAATGGTCCCGATTCGACTTCCTTCCTTTCTGGCCTGTTGGCCAAAAATACTCCCAGCAGAATGATCACGAGCCCAACAATCGTGGTAATCGTGATGCTCTCCTTATATATGAATCCCCAGAATAGGGCAATGAACGGAATGCCGTACGTAACAAGCGACGCAAACAATCCTCCTGCCTTTTGAACCAGCGTATAAAATAATACCGTCGCAATGGAACTGGCTACGATTCCAAGCAATACCGAATTAAGCACCGACCATTGAACCACCTCGTCGCTGAAATCGAGATCGAGGAAACCATAGTACCAAAGTAAAATGGCAGCAGGAATGAACATGAAACTAAGCGAGACAGTCGCCAGGTAAATGGGATTTAGATGTTTCAGGTGATGGCTGACCAGGTTCACATTGATGCCATATGAAATGGTTCCAGCAATCACGAGAAGGGTATATCCCCAGTTGTTAAAGCTCATCTCCTTTTCGGCCATCGTAAGACATAGACCTGCCAGGCCGATCAACACGCCAACGATCCTCTGAGTTTTGAATTTATCATTAAAGACGAGAACGCCAATGGTGACTACGCAGATGGGGGTGAGGGAATTTAATATCCCGGCCAGCGAACTATCGATATTCATGATGGCTATGGCAAAACAGAACGCGGGGAAAAGATTGCCAAAAACCCCTGTTAAAGCGATAAGGCTCCATTTCTTTTTGGGAAGTTTTGTAATGTGAAAGATTCCGAAGGGTATGAATACAAGAGCTGCCGAGAAAATGCGCAGGGAGGCAATTTGAGGCGCTGTCATGCCACGCTGACTCTCCTTCATGAGTATGAACGAGCTTCCCCAGATGAAACATAGTAGAACGAAGATCGACCAGTTTATAAATTTATTGCTCATGCTATGCATTTAGCGGACGCTAAGGTCATAAAAACAGTGGATAGCGAGCCTATTTTTTTATATTTGAATAAATTAGAACAGCATGGGGGAGATAATATTAAAGGATATAGATACGCGGGCTCCTAAAGACCTTGACAAGCAGGAGACAAAGGAGAAGACAATGAAGATGCACGAGGAGTTGCGGGAGCTTCAGAACCTGCTCTACGCCGAAGGAAAGCACTCAGTGCTGATTGTATTGCAAGGTATGGATGGGAGTGGGAAGGACGGGGCAATAAGAAATGTATTCACTGGCCTGAATCCGCAAGGTGTCAACGTGAGATCATTTAAGGCGCCGACCGATGAGGAATTATCACACGACTTTTTATGGAGAGTGCATCACTACGCGCCAGCTAAAGGAATGATACAGATTTTCAATAGGTCTCACTACGAGGATATCATCATTACACGAGTTCACAAAATGATCGATGAAAAGACCGCGAAGAAAAGGATGAAAGCGATCAATAATTTTGAACAATTGCTCACGCAAAACAATACACACATTCTCAAATTCTATCTTCATATTTCTCCGGAGGAGCAGCACGAACGGCTGTCGGAACGACTGGAAAACCCAGCGAAGATGTGGAAGTATAATGAGAAAGACATGGAAGAGTCGAAATTGTGGGATGAATACATGGCAGTGTACGAAGATGCGTTTAATCAGTGCAACGAAGTTCCGTGGACCATCGTTCCTGGTGATCAAAACTGGTTTAAAGAATATACAATTGCCAAGGAGATGCTTAAGTTGCTGAAGGGGTTGGAGATGAAGTATCCGGGGCTCAAGAAAGAGGATTAGGGCGTTTAACGTTTAAGGGTTTAACGTTTAACGTTCTTCAGATCGCAATTTCACAAGAAAGTTGGATAAAATATAAGTTCGACAGTATAAGTGTCTTACTGATTTCAAAACGTTAAACGTTAAACCCTTAAACGTTAAACCTCCAAGAATCTACAAACAATAAAACTCCACACCATGCCCATGCTCAAAGATTTCAGGGATTTTGCAATGAAAGGCAGCATCGTCGACCTGGCCATTGCCGTTATCATCGGCGCCGCATTTGCGGCGATCATCTCATCGTTTGTCGACGACATCATCACTCCGTTGCTATTGACACCGGCATTGAAGGCAGCAGGAGCCCAGGACCTCGATCAGCTGAAGTTATGGGGAACCGTGAAGTATGGTAAGTTCCTCGCCGCCGTGCTAAAATTCCTCATCGTTGCGTTCGTCCTATTCCTGTTGATCAAAGGGATCACTGCAATGAAGAAGAAACAGGCCATTGCCGCTGCAGCAGCTCCTCCCGAGGACGTTTTGCTGTTGAGGG
The DNA here is from genome assembly GCA_014379965.1 of Chitinophagaceae bacterium. Lineage (GTDB taxonomy): Bacteria > Bacteroidota > Bacteroidia > Chitinophagales > Chitinophagaceae > VBAT01. The sequence goes on along the minus strand of JACMKU010000045.1, from coordinate 52,737 downwards.
AAATACGGGATGAGCTGAAGAGAAGGCCCTGACAATCTCGTATTTAGCCTCTGCATATGGATAGGTTGGGGATAAGTAAGCACTATTCCCACAGCCATTTTTACCTTATTTTTGAAGTCCTGTATGATTCCCAATCATACAGGTTTTTCTTTTAAAATAATTACACTAGTGACCAATTCATCCTACCAGATCAAGCTGCCCCAGTTCGAAGGCCCATTTGACCTCTTGTTGTTCTTTATCGAAAGGGATGAACTAGACATCTACAACATCCCGATAACGGGCATCACAAACGACTTCCTCGATTATATTCACCAACAGGACTCGCTGAATATCGAACTGTCGAGCGAGTTCATCCTATTCATCTCCACTCTCATGCGGATCAAGGCGAAGATGCTTTTACCGCGTAAAGAGATAGACGCCGATGGAAACGAATTAGATCCACGCCAGGAACTGATCAACAAGATCCTCGAGTACAAGAGATTCAAGGAAGCTTCCGCTCAAATGGCGGAAATGGAGGCCCTGCGCATGCTGATGGTCAAACGCGGCAATATTCAAAGAGAATTGTCACACATAGGGGAAGAGGCCGGCGAAGGAACGGAGATTCAGCATATCACACTATTCAAGCTCATGCGTGCCTTCGAAAGGGCGATGCAGAAATATTCTGACAGGGTGAACAAACCCGTTCATACCGTTGTTCAGTATAACTATACTATGGAGTCTAGCAGGCAGGATATGCTATCGCTGGCCCAGGAGAAAAAGACGGTTGCTTTCGAGAAGATTTTTGACAAAGTGGAGAACAGGGTACATGCGATCTTCCTGTTCTTGTCGCTACTTGAATTGGTACAACAGAAGTTTATCAAAATAATTATTGGTGAGGGAATGAATAATTTTATCATCGAGTACAACGAGCCGGAGAACAGGTTGGCTGAATTGGACGAGTCTGTTTAACGTTTAACGTTTAAGGGTTTAACGTTTAACGTTCTTAAAGTTGAAACTTCAATTCAGGTTGGTAGTTCGATGTGATGAACCTTAGACGTTAAACCCTTAAACGGACCACTGTAATTCATTTTTTAAAATTTTAAATAAAAGAACATGAAACGTTTCGCGACAGCCAACTGGAAAGGTTCTGGCAAGGAAGGAAAGGGAACTAATACTACTCAGTCAGGTGTATTGAAAGATACTCCCTATTCATACAAAACCCGTTTCGAGGAAGGAACTGGTACCAATCCGGAAGAATTGATCGCGGCGGCACACGCCGGTTGCTTCACCATGAAAGTTAGTTTCTTATTGGGAGAGGCCGGTTTCACTCCAGATAATATCGATACTAAAGCCACAATCAATTTAGAAGGTGGCGCGATCACCGGTAGTCATCTCGAAGTGAAAGCCAAAGTACCCGGTATCGATGAGGCCAAGTTCAAAGAAGTGGCAGAAAATGCAAAAGCAAATTGTATCATCAGCAAGCTACTGAATACGAATGTGACGATGGAAGCTAGTTTGGCCGAGTAGTCAATAGGCAATATTCAATAGGCAATAAGCAACAGAGACTTTCTTTGTAAGTTCACTATTGCTTATAGCCAATTGCCTATTGACCGTACCGGGAGTAGGGACGGTTTTATTCTTCTTTCTTTTTTGATTTTTTCTCCGACTTGTTGCCGAACGTCCACCCGGCGTAGATTTGAAATACATTGTTCTTGACATCCACCTTGGGAATGAAAGACGGTGGAGTCGACGATGAGGGATCGGTGTAGTCCTTGTACAGGTCTCCCAGGCTTATGTTGATCCTTGCGCCAATCAATAATCCGCTCACCGGATGAATCTCTACACCACCACCATAACCATAGTCGAACCGATTATAGTAGTCCATCATCTTTCCATACGGGCTACTGCCACTGGATCCTGTGGTCTTATTGCTGTCTGCTTTTGCATTTATCAGGAACGCCATCTGTGCGCCGAGTTGAATCTGCACAAATTTTGTTATGTTGATCGCCATGTACTGGGGCAGCATGATGTAGTCAAGATTGACATTTCCTGTGTTCGTATTCGTCTTGTAATTATATCCCTGCCGGGAGAAAACCAATTCCGTTCGCGAACTTAGTATCTTCTTCGATGGTGGAGCCAGGAAGATGCCTGCATTGAAACCAGAACGGCTGCTGTTGTTGATGGACGAACTCTTCGTCACATTTGCAAAGTTGACGCCTGCCTTTATTCCAATTTGGCCGAAGGAAAGAAAAGGCAAGGCAATCAACCCGCATAGCATGAATCTTTTCATAGCAAATATTTAGAGGGTTTAATGGTTTGCAGGTTTGAGAAGTTAAACCTATCGGATTGCCGGGTTCTGGACAATAGAACGAAAGTTATACCCTAGTGAGTGGTCAGTGGTGAATGGTGAGTAGTGAATAGTGAGTGTCTCTCCGAAATATGAATTTTTACTTTTTGTTCGAAAAGGAAGGAATGTCCGAATTTCGGAGAGCCACTCACCATTCACCACTGACCACTCACCGTCGCTCACGCTTTCCCAAACGCCCTATTAATTGCCTCCGTTCGATTTTGAACATGAAGCTTCTCATAGATCTTGTGAATGTGCTGGCGAACAGTGCCGGTGGAGATTGAAAGTTGCTCGGCAATCTCCTTATAAAGTAAGCCCGTGGAGAGTAATTGGAGTATCTCGCTTTCCCTGTTGCTTAAAGTTTGGACTGCTATTGAGTCCATTTGGGGTCCGCGGAAGACGGTGACGAGTTTGCGCGCAATATTTGAACTCATGGGAGATCCACCGTTGTGCAGTTCCCGGAGCGCCTCGATCATCTGGACCAGGCCTGTATTCTTCAACAGGTAACCCGAAGCGCCGGCTTTAAGCGCCTCGAATACTTTCTCATCATTTTCGTAAACGGTGAACATCATGAACTGCGTGTTTGGGACCTTCGATTTTATCAAGCGGATACATTCAATACCCGTCATTCCGGGAAGACTGATATCCATGATAACGATATCCGGCTTTCGCCGAGGAATCTCGAAAGCGGCCTCCTCCGCAGTCTTGTAAGTGTCCAATACAACGAACTCGGGATTAAGCGATATGAATTGTTTAAGACCCTCCCTTACTTCATCCAGGTCCTCGACTATGGCTAAAGATATACTCATGTGTTTCCCAAAGTAATTTTAAAGGTATGAATAGTCAATAGAACAAAAGTTATAATGGAATAGGCGCCGTCAACAGTATTACTGTGCCATTCTCATTGCGGATAGTCATAGTTCCGCCCATCTCGGTCATTCTTTTCCTGATATTTGTCAACCCGTTGCTGTATGGCCTTGCGTTCGCGGGAATGAACCCGATACCGTCATCCTGGATCTGGATCGTCAACAGCGTGTCCATAGTTACAATGAATTGAACATGTTCCGCCCTCGAATGCTTGACCACGTTGTGCAGGATTTCCTTAACTGCGAGGAACACATTGCGTCTATATTCGCCACTGACGAATATAGAGGGTAATGTTTCGGGAAACTGTGTCGAACACTTAATGCCATTTTGTGCAAGGTATTCCGCAGCGTACGACCTCGTATAGGAAAGCAGGTCGCTTATCGAATCATTCTTTTCATTCAGTGCCCAAACGATTTCCCCCATCTTGTCGATCATCTCGTGCGAGTATTCCCTGATCTTACTTATGTCTTCTTCGATCGGCTGTTGTTGCTGCCTCTTAATACCAATCGTCTCACTGAGAAATTTGATGCGTGATAGCCCTGCACCAAGATCGTCATGCATATCGGTGGCAATCCTCGTCCTTTCTTTTTCAATGGCCTGTTTTTTCTCGAGCCGGGAACGTTGAGCATTTAGCTTATGTATATAGTAGTTCCGGACGATCAGGCCAAGCGCCAATATTCCTGCTAACGCCATTCCCAACCTGAACCACCATGTCTGCCACCATGGAGGCAGGATAGTAAAACCAAAAGATGTTTCTTTTGGAGGGTATGTTGTCGAATGGAAAAATGCCTTTACACGCAGATCATACCTACCTGGTGAGAGATTTAGAAGCGATATATCTGCAAGGGTAGAGGTGTCACTCCACTGTTTGTTTCCACTTCCTTCCAGCAAATAACTATACTTGACCTGTTTCTCATCTATAAAGCTGGGAGCAGCAACGCTTATGTTGATATTCCGCTGGTAGTATTTCAATTCGGCGGGAATTGATTCAGGTAGATATGATTTTCCATTGACCCTAATCTCTACCACCATCAACTGGGGTTGTACCCAATTCCTTGGAGTCTGCACAGGTTCGATCTGGAAAATGGTTCCCGCATTGGTAAGTGCAAACACCCTGTCGTTCCAGTCAGTCCATACATTCTTGATGTAAGAGAAGATGTTGTTGCTCTTAGTTATGTTTTCCATTCGATAGCTTCCGTCTTCCTGCTTCACAAGCCTGTCCACCCCCGTCTGCGTACCCACTATCACGTTGTTGTGATCATCGCACGCGAGTGAGGTTACGAAATTATCGGTAAGCCCGTTCTTCGTTTGAAACTGGAGAAGTTTCTTCAATTGGTTATTCTTGTATTCGAAAGCGAAAAGGCCATCATAGCGAGTGCCGATCCATAATACATGGTTCTTATCTACCGTTATGCATCGTGGCGATGTTTTTCCGAACTCCTTGGTAAATTGGGCTTCCTTCTTCAGGTAAAACTCGGGATCTTCCGGGTGAAGGGAGAATATAACCAGGCCATTGCCCCGGCTGACCACCCAGAGACGCTTCTCCCTGTCGATGTGCATTCCCTGTACTAGGTCATAGATTGGCAAAGGATAGGTACTGATCTGCCTGTCACCACTCATCACTATTAGGTTGCGGCTCTCAAAGAGGATAACATTTCCATGTGGATCAGTAATGGACTCCCCGCCGAAGTTCGATGAATCGAGCGTCAATATTTTCCGGAACGAAAGTACCTGCTCGTTTGGCTTCGGATGATTCGCGAGGTATAGTACATTCCTGTCGAATGCATAAACTCTTTCCTTCATGAAATGAAGCGGAAATAGGTCGAGAGACGTCGGGGATAAGGTCAGCTCGGTCACGGATTCAGGAGAATGCAATATCCACCTTCCTTCATTCGTCACCACGCAAAAGGATTTTGATCCGAATGATCGTACAGCTTGTATCCCTGAAGCATCACTACCGACGAGCGCATTAGTGGATTGTAAGTTTGTGTTAGATAATTTATATACGCCGTTTCCTTCGTGGCAGATCCAAATGATATCTTCACGGTCTACGAAGAAGTTTTGAACAATTGCGCCATAGGGTTCGGGTGGTGCGATGAACCTGGGACGGGCTGATTGGGGATAGTGAATGATTCCTTTTTCTCCTGCAACAAGCAATTCATTCGCCGAATTGAACTGGATGCTTCCAGGCACGGAGTATCCTTCGTAAAGATTTGAACTGTAAGGTGCGATCAAAGCTATCTTACCTTTCTTTAGTTCGATAGTGTCGAGGTTGAATATTTCTTTGTTGCTACTCACCCACACCAGACCACGATGATCCGTCGTGAGGCTCTGTACCCGCAATGTTGGCAACGCGTCTGTTATCTTTTTGGATTGTTTGTCATATACGAATAAGCCATCGTAATGTCGTAGATCGTTCGTCGAGAAGACCAGGTGGTTTTCGAAGTCGGCAATGAATCCGAGAAATATAGCCGGACCCTTTCCATCGGGCAAGCTGGCGGGAAGCTTTTCAATTTTGTTCCCCGATAGTTTATGTAGACCATCGTCGGCACTAAGGTAAATATTGCCATCTAAACTTTTCAGGAATTGGTTGACGATTGGGAAAGGTTCTTTTCCGAGGGTGAGCTTTTTCATTTTTCCCCTTACAAGCACATTTAGCCCATCGGTGTTGACCGCTACAAGCAATGAATCTTCACCGACCTCGAGGACATCATTGACAAGATCGCTGAGAAGCCCATCATCTATCGTATAATTTTTAAACCTTGCACCATCATAGACGCTTAGCCCACTGTAGGTAATGAAATAAATCCTTCCCCTGCTATCCTGGTATGCTTTCCGTACGCGACTGTTAACTAGTCCGTCTTTAGGTGTATAGTGAACAAAGGGATATTGCTGGGCGACGCAATCAGCGCTAAGGAGTAGAAAGGCTATTAGGAGGGCGCGAGGTTGCATAGCAGTGAGTGGTCAGTAGTGAATGGTGAGTGGCTCACCAATATTCAAGAATGTATTAAGGACTCGTAGACATTAAACCGACTTCGCATACGGGTACCACTCACAATTCACCATTCACAACTCACTCTTCAATCGCCATTGCCGCCTTCACCGCCTCATACGCATTTATCACCCTACCACTCGAAGACAGCGACGTAAACTTTACTTTCTTACCGCTTTCGCCGGGCTGACTCACCTCTCTTTCGAGCGGCTTGCCCGAAGTTGTGAGGACATGTATGATCTGCTTAGGGGTCAGTGTTGGAAAGTAGGAAGCGATGAGTGCCGCTACTCCTGCAGCGACGGGGCTTGCCAGGCTCGTGCCGTCGGCACCCTTGTAGCGATTGTTGGTTGCGGTAGAATAAATATTCACGCCGGGCGCAAAAATATCAACAGCCTGGTAACTATAATTGGAAAAAGGCGCGGCGTATCCACCCGTGCTAAGATCTCCACTGGCTCCTACCGTTAAGAAGTTGTTGGCCTTTGTCCCATCGATGAAAACCGGATTGGGATAGAAGCTATCATTGGTCAGATCCTTTCCATCGTTTCCCGATCCGTGGACCAAAAGGACGCCTTTCGAAGCCGCATATCTTACCGCGTCGTCAACAAATTGTTTGTATGGGGAAACAGGCTTCCCAAAACTCATGTTTATGATCCTGGCACCATGATCAACTGCGTACCGAATTGCTAGCGCCACATCCTTATCATGCTCGTCACCACCAGGTACGGCACGGAGGGCCATGATCCGCACATTGTCTGCAATGCCATCTACCCCCATTCCATTGTGTCGAATGGCAGCTATTGTCCCTGCCACCATTGTACCATGGTCGCCACTTCCCGATTTCAGGTTGTTATTGCCATAGTAGCGATCATTAATGTCTGTGTATTTGTCGCGCACGAGTTCACCACGGAGATCCTCGGGAGCCTTGGTCTTCCTATTGATTTTGTTATCGAGTTGCGTTTTATAGTCTCTAATTTCCTGGAGATATAATGTGCTCTTAGAGGTGGTATCATCGCTCTTTGCAAACAAGTCTACCCAAAAAGCAGCCGACTTTGCCACCACGCTCGTAGGTGATTTTAGAAGGGGCTTAACCTGGTTAGCCGAGAATTCTTCGATCCCCAATTGATCGTTGATAATCTTGGAAGACTGCTCCATGGCCTTAAAAAAATTGCTGATGCCCGCTTCCTGTCTGGCCGCATCATCATAATCCCTGTTAATTATCGCCTCCGCCTTCACCCATTGCTGGTAAAGAAACTTGCGATCTGGGGTTATTGATTTTTCCTTCTTACCCTCAAACTCACTCTTCCAATTATGATAGACTCGCTGTACTTCATAGGTATTCCTCGCCAGGTTCTCCCCGGAGGGAGATCCGCAAAAATTCCAACCATATATGTCATCGGTGTAGCCATTCTTATCATCATCAATACCGTTTCCATTAATCTCCCGCGGATTCTTCCAAAGTATTTCCCTGAGATCTTCCTGGCTTGTATCGATTCCACTGTCAATAACAGCAACTATTACGGGTGTGCTTTTCCTTCCTTTAAGTAGTTCATACGCCTTTTCGAGGCTGATGCCCATATAGCCATCAGCCTGCGGATCGAGTAGATGCCAGCCGTCTCTACGCTCTTTCGCCTGCTGCTGTTCCTGTGAGTATGCAGCCAGTGTAGTAAAAATAAATAGCAACATGAAGTAGAGACCCTGCATGGCCTGGCGCTTCTTGACGGTGATGTTTCCTTCTCTCGTTTTCATCTTTATATTTTACTACATAAAAAATTCTGTCATATTACAGACAGAATTGCACTTGATATAGTTGCCAGAAGTGGAGCGTACTGGTAGTTATTTTATCTTCTGCGCCTTTGCGTCTTTGCGTCTTTGCGTGATACTCTTTCCATCAGGCAAGTTGTTTCGTCGTGACTTTTTCCCCCATCATATCCCTTGCCGCTGCTGCAATGGCCACGGCATCGTAGCCGCATTCCTGGTGCAGTTCCTTTGGCGTGCCATGTTCAACAACCCGGTCGGGGATGCCGAGGATACGAACATCGTTCTTGTAACCATGTTGGGCCATGAATTCCAGTATGGCGCTACCAAACCCGCCTTCTACTGTTCCGTCCTCTACCGTGATGACCTTCGAATAGGCACTCAATGCTTCATGCAACAATTCCTCGTCAAGCGGTTTGGCAAAACGCATATCATAGTGTGCAGGGTTGAGGCCGTCAGTCTTCAGATCGCGGATAGCTGAGGTAGCAAAATTGCCCGGATGGCCGAAAGAAAGGATGACGATATCCTTTCCGTCCCTGATCTTCCTGCCTTTGCCGATGGGTATCTCTTCGAAAGCCGTCTTCCATTCTGGCATCACACCTTCGCCCCTTGGGTACCGGATCACGAAAGGTAACGTCGTGCTCTCCAACTGGGCCGTGTACATCAGGTTTCTCAATTGGCTCTCATTCATCGGGGCGCTGATGATCATGTTGGGAACGCAACGCATATAGGCGATATCATATGCACCGTGGTGAGTTGGTCCATCATCTCCTACAAGACCCGCGCGGTCGAGACAGAATATGACAGGTAATTTTTGTATAGCAACATCATGTACGACCTGGTCGTATGCCCGCTGCATGAATGATGAATAGATGTTACAAAACACTTTCATTCCCTGGGTAGCCATCCCTGCACTCAATGTAACTGCGTGCTGCTCGCAGATACCTACATCGAATGCGCGATCTGGCATCTTCTCCATCATATATTTCAGCGAGGAACCAGAAGGCATCGCCGGGGTAATACCAAATACAGATGAATTCTGTTCGGCCAGTTCAATGATGGTATGCCCAAACACATCCTGGTATTTGGGAGGCTGTACTGTGTCGAATTTCTTCTTGAAGATCTCACCAGTCACTTTGTCGAAGAGTCCTGGTGCATGCCATTTTGTTTGATCTTTCTCCGCTAGTGCATATCCTTTACCCTTAACGGTTAATATGTGCAACAATTTCGGTCCTGGAATTTCGCGGAGGTCTTTCAATGTATCAACAAGCTTGGCAACGTTATGTCCATCGATTGGTCCGAAGTATCGAAGCTTCAATGCTTCGAAGAGGTTGGCGCTACTACTCACCATTCCTTTCAAGCCTTCGCTTAACTTATGACCCATTGCACGGCTGAAGTTCTTGCCTACCGGCAGTTTGCCGAGAAGTTTCCATACATCATCCTTTACCTTATTATAAGTGGGAGAAGTAGTGATATCAGTCAGGTATTCCTTTAGTGCACCCACATTCGGATCGATGCCCATGCAATTGTCATTTAGAATGATTAGCATGTCGGTATCGGCAACACCGGCGTGATTCATCGCCTCGAATGCAAGACCCGCGGTCATCGCTCCATCACCAATCACCGCTACAGTCTTCCTATCATGCTCACCTTTATATTTCGCTGCCATTGCCATCCCTAGTGCAGCGGAAATAGAAGTGGAGGAATGGCCTACACCAAAACTATCATATTCACTTTCGGTTCTTTTGGGAAAGCCGCTTAATCCATTGTATTTCCGGTTAGTAACGAAATTGTCCCGGCGCCCGGTCAGGATCTTATGGCCATAAGCCTGGTGGCCTACATCCCATACGAGTTGATCGTAAGGCGTGTTATATACATAATGAAGGGCAGTGGAGAGTTCCACTACTCCAAGACTGGCGCCGAAGTGGCCACCATGAACGCTCACAACATCAATTATATACTGTCTTAATTCATCACAAACCTGGTGAAGTTTTTCCCTTGGCAGTTTTTTAAGATCGGAAGGAGAGTCAATCGTTTTCAGAAGCGGACCCGGAGTGATTTCCATGCTAAAATTTTGACACGTAAAAGTAGCATTTTCTAATGAGCCTGCTAGTCTTCAGTCCATTTTAACAAGACAATTGCCACGAAACTGATCGTACATGGGGTCTATTTTAACAATATGGTTGTAAAATCTCCCATTTGTAAAAGTTATCGCCCACTGGTATATTTACAGCACTCCCGGGGATTGGAATAGGTTAGATTTGCCCTTTATGCGATCAGGTAACACAAGATATTGGTTATTACAGTTTATTGGCTGGGGTTCATTTGCCCTGATCAATATCCTTTTTGCCTTCTCATTCGATAAACTTGAGACGTTTGCCGACCGCAGGTTGGTCTTCGGAAGGCTAGGCATCTTCGTCATCCTTGGGCTGATCCTCTCGCATATCATGCGAATGGTCATCATAAGGGTCAACGTGTTGCAACGTAAACTGGAGAAACAGCTCGTCTTTTTTATTCTCATTACGCTATTCTTTTCGCTGATTGGCTCCTATTTCGACATGATGCTGTTACAGCACTATGATTTTCTCAACAAGAATGAGAAGGAGTTCCTCGGCAACATGGTGTTGCTCGTGATCAGTGGGGCGTTCTATTTCTTCATCTACTTCTTTATCTGGAACCTGATCTATTTCGTATATCATTACATCTCCAAGAGCCGCAAGCAGCAATTGGATACGCTACAACTGGAGTCATTGGTGAAGGAACTGGAGCTAAAGACTATCAAAGCTCACATCAATCCGCATTTCATATTCAATTCACTAAACAGTATCAGGGCGCTTGTAGATGAGAATCCCGAGAGAGCCCGAAGAGCCATTACTGAACTCAGTAATATACTGCGTAGCAGCATGCAAGCCGACAAATCGGAGACAGTGACGCTGGAAAAGGAATTGTTTATCGTCAAAGATTACCTGGCGCTTGAAAATATGAGGTTCGAGGACAGGCTAAGGATCGAGTACGACATCGATGAGGACACATTGGATCAGCCTGTGCCCCCAATGATGCTACAGACCCTTGTAGAGAATGCCATCAAGCACGGAATCAGTAAGCAGATCAATGGTGGAGTAGTGAGAGTGATCTCTGTGTTCAAAGGCGATTTTCACGAACTATCTGTCCAGAATACTGGATACCTTAACGGCGCGAATGGCGCTGCCAACAAGGAAACCAAAACGGATGACCCGATTGGAAAAGGTTTCGGTCTTTCAAGTACTACTGATCGTCTCAGCCTGTTATATGGTAACAAGGCAAAATTTGAAATAAAGCAGTCAACATCTACCTTAGTGGAGGCTAAAGTCTTAATACCCTTCGAAAATGAGATTCGTTAAAAATCATTCACATGCGAGCTATTATTATTGATGACGAAAGACTGGCCAGGGCTGAATTAAAAAAATTGTTGCAAGAATTTCCGGAGGTAGAGGTGGTAGATGAAGCCGCAAATGCCGAGGAGGGGATTGCAAAAATTGAAAGTCTTCGACCAGATCTCATTTTTCTCGACATCCAAATGCCGGGTAAGACAGGCTTCGACATGCTGTCGGAGCTGGAGCGATCGCCACAGGTGATCTTCACGACGGCATATGATGAATTTGCGTTGAAGGCATTTGAAGTAAATGCACTCGACTACCTTTTAAAGCCGGTGGAGCCAAAGCGACTAGCTGACGCAATCCAGAAATTGCAGATGAGCGAATCGAAGGAAGTCAAGACCGATGCCGAGAATATTAACAACAGCATACTACACGAAAATGACCAGGTGTTCGTCAAAGATGGCGAGAGGTGCTGGTTCGTGAAGCTGAGCGATATAAGGCTGTTTGAAAGTGTCGGTAACTATGCAAAAGTGTTTTTTGGGACCAACAAACCCCTCATACTTAAATCCCTTAACGCACTCGAAGAAAGGCTCGATGAAAAATTCTTTTTCAGAGCCAATCGCAAGCATATCGTCAATTTGAGGATGATCGATAAGATCGAACCTTACTTCAATGGCGGACTACTACTTGAATTAAAGGGAGGAGAGAAGATAGAGGTGAGTAGGAGACAGACGGTGAAGTTTAAGGAGATGATGAGTCTCTAGAAATGTAAAATGTTGAATGTAAAATATAAAATGTAAAAGTTGGAGACCCGGCTTTTACATTTTTCATTTTACATTTGATTTTTATTCCGACGATAGAGGGTGATCAAAAAAGCAAATGACTGACCGCCCTAACTTTTGCATTTTGCATTTTACATTCTATATTTTACATTTAATCAAACCATAGTATGAAAAAATTACTGTTATCCGGGTTATTGTTGTCAATAGCCTCTTGCTTATTTGCACAGAAGAATCCGGCGACGTTACTTAAGGAAGTCATCACGATCAAGGAAGTAGAAAGGATAGAAAGGGTACTGGCGTCAGATGATATGCGCGGTCGCAAGATATATACCCCCGAAATTGAGAAGGCGGCGGATTTCATTGCAGCCGAATTTAAAGCGGCAGGGCTTGAACCACTGAAAGGGGCTAACGGATTTCGCCAGGAGTTTGTTACGGTAAGTCCGAAACAGACCAGTATCTCCGCAACATTAAATGGTGCGACTTTGGATCCAAAGAATGTTCTTGTCGTCACTTCACAGCCACATGTGAAGATTGATCAGTCTTCCGGTTATGAAGTGGTTTCGATTAATGCCGGAGCCAACCTCTTTGAGGTAGCTAACAACATGGCGAGTGCGGGTAAGAACCGCATCATTATGGTTGATGAGAGCTTCGCAAAGAATTTCCCGCGACTGGCATTTTTCAAAAGAAATCTTAACAAGTCTGATAAGAATGTCGTGTTCATTCTTGGTAACGCCGAGATAGCCAGTATCAATATCGAGGCCGCGCATGACATCAAGGAACAGAAACTTGCTAACGTGGTAGGAGTGTTGCCAGGCAAAACGAAGAAGGATGAATATGTGATTTTCTCTGGTCACTATGATCATATCGGGATAGGAAAGCCGGTCGATGGGGATTCGATTAACAATGGCGCTAACGATGATGCGGCCGGAATCACCGCGGTGATCCTGCTTGCAAAATTCTACAAGGCTCTTGGCAACAACGACCGCACCATAGTCTTCGCCGCATTCACGGCCGAAGAATCGGGTGGTTTCGGATCACAGTATTTTTCCAAGCAAATGGACCCTGCGAAGGTGATGGCAATGTTCAATATTGAAATGATCGGTACCGAGAGCAAATGGGGTAAGAACTCTGCCTATATCACTGGTTTTGAAATGACGGACATGGGAAAGATCCTCGAAACGAATTTGAAAGGAAGTGGGTTTACGTTTCACCCCGATCCATATCCTGATCAGCAACTATTCTATCGTTCCGATAATGCTACACTCGCCAAGCAGGGAGTGCCGGCACATACTATCTCAACATCGAAGATGGATGTAGAACCTAACTATCATAAAGTAACCGACCATGTGGAGACGCTTGATTTGGATAATATGGCCATGATCATCCGTTCGATAGCTATCAGTGCAAGGAGCATTGTGGCGGGGAAGGATACGCCTTCGAGGGTGAAGGCGGAATCGTTGACAAGGTAGGGTTTCACGCAAAGGCGCTAAGTTTCGCAAAGCCGCAAAGAAATACAAAATTGAAAATGTATTAATCTTTGCGCTTTTGCGTTTTTAGAACCTTTGCGTGAAACCTTTGTGTGGAATTAGGCCAAAAGCTACTCTCACAGATAGATGCGTTACTTATTATTCTTAATGATGCTTTCATGGCCTCCCCTAGTTTATTCACAAGAGTCTGCATGGGAGTGTGAATTATACTATTGTACCGATCCCATTGCTACCCCGAGCGAAGATTGGCTGTTATATTTGAATAAGGCTCTCGCATTGAACGATGATTGTCTTGATAGTATTCCTTCAGGTAGGCACGAGGTACTTGTGCAGCTTCTGATTACTAAGGCGGGCACTATTGAGGATGTCAAAGTTTTAAAAGATCCAGGATATGGATTGAGTTCCCTAGTTAGAAAAGCCATAAAGCAATTTAGGGGCAGTTGGAGTCCTGCCAAACGTAGTGGGCGTCCTGAGAGTAGTTACAGAACCCAACCTATCATCTTTCTCATAAGTGATCCTGAGGTGGAACAAAAATGCAAACCTTTGCCAGCCGGTTCAGCGTTATGATTATCACGCAAAGGCGCTAAGGAATACAAAGTTGAAATGTATTAATCTTTGCGTCTTTGCCAAACTTTGCGTCTTTGCGTGAAACATTGAGAGTACTACTTTTTTAATCCTCCGAAGCGTATGCCAAAATGAAAATCCGCCTGCTTTGAATTTCCCACCAGCGCAGTAAGCACACTTCCAGATCCGAAGAATACGGGTCCTACACGGAAAGATGCACCTACATTGAAATTTGTAAGCTTATTATAGTTGATCGGAAGCGCAAAGCCGATTCTACGTCCCTCGTATCTCGGAGTAATTGTAAACGCGTTATAGAAAAATGCGCTGTAAGCATTGGACTGGCTGACCAGGCTTAGTTGTCCAGATAATTCGGTATAGAAATGCTTGTTGATCGCATAATCGACAGAGGCCTGCAGCGTAGTAGGCAGGTTCGATTTATATGAACCAAGGTTTATTGCATTATTGGTGAAGTAGGGGCTGGCGTCGAGATAGCTCTTGACCTCACTTATCGATTTTCCATCGAGGTCGCTGGGGAACCATTGGCTTCCAGATGGAACATTGATGGTGTAATCGCCGAACTCGTTGGCTTTTGGCTTGTACGTTATCGAACCGAGATCGAGCAATGCTAATCCTACTCTAAACTTGTACTTGTTTGCATACTTGCTGTTATTTTCTTCCGGACGGTATTCGTAAACAAGGCCAAGGTCGAATCCTATTCCATTGCCATTGGATGCAAAGATCTGGTCAGACTCGAAATTATCGAAGTCAACGCCCGCAACACCAATAGCAACCCTTCCGCTCGCGTTTGTGAGGTAGACATCGCCTGTAAAAGCCTCATCGAGCGTGCCCTTTAGATTGGTGATGTTGGCAAAGCTATTAGCACTGCCAAGTAGGAACTTCACCGAAGCCCCTCCCTTTAGGAAGTGTTTTCCTTTGTTCATCAATATCCTGCCGAATGAACCGCCAATTTCCGTCCATCCATTTGCGATGATCTTCTGCTGGCTGTTGCTTTTAAGGGTGAGAGGCAATCCGGTGTTTTCGTCATCAATGCTCTGAATGAGGTTGCCGTCGATATCGTGCACATTTCCGATTGCACGGAAGCGGGTTGTGATGGCGAAACTGTTTTTCTTTCCAATGCTGAACATCACAGAAGGCCCGATGATATCCATGTCGATGATGCCGCTGCTTTCTTTCTCCGAGTTTCCGAAAAAAAGACTGTCAACATTGTCATTGAACACATCGCCGAGATTCTTCAATTTAAATGAAGCCTGGGAGTTTCCAAGGTTGCCGTTGATGCCAATAAGATTTACGTCCCAACGGTAGCGGCTATCAGCAATATTCGCAGGGTTGTAGAATACTCCGTTCACACCTGTGTAGTTGCCAGAACGGTAGCCGGGAAAATTTTGAGAAAAAAGGAAACACGAGGAGAATACGAGATAGGTCAAGAGGGTCATTTTCTTCATAAGGACGGTTAAGTTTGATGATTTAGGTAGTTGTCGAGGCAGGCGCAAGGTATTTCATTGCGAGTAAGGAAGCGAACTTCGCTGGGTTTTTTTGAAATGTCTGACCGATTTAGTGCCGGTTTTAAGGGTTTAAGAGTTTTACGGTTTAATAGTTCTGAAATTGGGTGTTTCAATCTTGTTTTGAATTAACTTTTAAACTTTTAAACCTTTAAACGCTTTAACTGGTGCGCGGAGCCTTCAAACCCTCGATTACTGCATCTTGTTTACGGCTTTCCCCGCTCGAAACGTTTGTAACTCAAAAACTTTTCGCATTTTTGCAATAACCAAGGATTTACCGGATGAAGATGCAGATTTACCAAGCACTGGCAGAAAAGAAGCAACAAGGCAAAAAATCCTTCGCCGTACTGATCGACCCTGATAAGGTCAATGATCTTCTGCTCGATGAGCTTATAAAATTGTCGCTGGCTGCCAGGGTCGATTACTTCCTTGTGGGCGGTAGCCTGGTTATATCTAATCACCTGGACCAATGCGTTCAGCACATTAAGCATAATTGCAACATACCCGTTATCCTATTTCCAGGAAGTCCCTCCCAGGTGAGCAAATATGCCGATGCGCTACTCTACTTATCGCTTATATCTGGCCGTAACCCGGAACTCCTCATTGGCCAGCACGTGGTATCAGCTCCTTTCGTGAAACAGAGTGGACTGGAGATAATGCCTACAGGGTATATCGTAGTCGATGGAGGCGCCCCCACAACCGTTTCATACATCAGCAATGCCCTTCCCATTCCTTCCGATAAAAACGAGATCGCGATGTGCACGGCAATGGCCGGCGAGATGCTCGGCATGAAACTCATCTACATGGATGCTGGTAGCGGGGCTAAACGTCCGATTACCGACAGTATGATAAAGTCAGTAGCTGAAAGGATTGAAGTACCTCTCATAGTTGGTGGAGGCATCGTCGAACCCGAAAAAGCTTATCTGAATTGCAAGGCTGGCGCTGATGTAATTGTAGTCGGCAACGCCATAGAAAAAGATGCTTCACTTATTAAGGAAATGGCAGCGGCGGTGCATTCGGTTCCCGTAACTACCTGATGATATTTATCTCCTGAACTTCCAGTTGATTAAGTTGATTGAGTTGATTAGGCTATCGACCAATCTTACCTGGATTCGACACTTAATCAACTCAATCAACTCAATCAACCCAATCAACCTAGTCAACTCGCGACAATAAATTGACCGCTGAATTTCATTAACGGTAAGCGTTCAATTTTCCAAAAAAAATTTACCAAATAATTTAATCTCCACTGTGTACAACGTCTATAAGTGAGCATAGGAAAGGACTTCGGAGCTATGCACATCCCTTATCCACATTCTGTTAATATTTCAGGATATGAACTGTGGTTAGTAAAAAATATTTTCGTTTTCTTCTGTTACGATTACTTAACCCGAGAAATTCTTAGTTATGCTAAACAATGAAATAGCACCCGCCCCACGCGGCTTGCAATTCCGTCGCCGCTTTACCCGTGATGACACGAATGTCTTCGATTTGTTCGAGTACGATTACCGCACTTCGGTTATCCGCAACCCTACCGGTGAAATAGTATTCGAGATGAATAATGTGGAAGTACCGCGATCGTGGAGCCAAATAGCTACTGATATTCTCGCTCAAAAATATTTCAGAAAGGCGGGAGTGCCTCAACCCGATGGCAGCCTTGGCCGCGAAACATCTGCAAAACAGGTAGCCCATCGTCTCGCCCATTGCTGGCGTGTATGGGGTGAGAAGTACGGATACTTCGCCTCGGAAAATGATGCACAGGTTTTCTACGAAGAACTCGTGTATTCCATCCTCAATCAGATGTGTGTTCCTAATTCACCACAATGGTTCAATACCGGGCTGTATGAGTCATACGGCATCAAGGGAAAGCCACAGGGTCACTATTATGTGGATCCGGTGGATGGCGAACTGAAGAAATCAACCTCCGCATACGAGCGCCCACAGCCTCACGCCTGTTTCATCCTGAGTGTGAATGACGACCTGGTGAACGACGGCGGCATCATGGACCTATGGGTTCGTGAAGCGAGAATCTTCAAATATGGTTCCGGAGTTGGAACCAACTACTCTAACCTTCGCGGTGAAGGCGAGAGGCTCAGCGGCGGTGGAAGTTCCTCTGGTCTGATGAGCTTCCTCAAGATCGGTGATCGCGCAGCAGGTGCCATCAAAAGCGGCGGCACAACACGCAGGGCGGCTAAGATGGTCTGCCTAGACCTCGATCACCCGGAGATCGTGGAGTTCATCAACTGGAAAGTTGAAGAGGAGAAGAAAGTAGGAGCATTAATCGATGCAGGATATGCCAGCGATTATGAAGGTGAAGCCTACAAGACTGTCAGCGGACAGAATTCCAATAACTCAGTACGTATTCCAAACTCATTCTTCGACAGGTTAAAGAACGGAGAAGATTGGGAGCTGACAGGCCGCATGGATGGCAGAGTGATGAAGAAAGTTCCATCAAAAGAACTGTGGAACCAGATCGCCTATGCAGCATGGCGTTGCGCCGATCCCGGTACTCAGTACAATACAACGATCAACGAGTGGCATACTTGCCCTGAAGGCGGCGAGATCAGGGCTTCTAATCCCTGTTCAGAATACATGTTCCTCGATAACACAGCCTGCAATCTTGCCTCTGCCAACCTCATGAAGTTCTTCGATACGGAACACAACATCTTCGATGTAGAAGGGTATGAATACAACTGTCGTCTATGGACAGTCGTGCTGGAAGTCTCTGTGCTCATGGCGCAGTTCCCTTCCAAGGAAGTGGCTCAGCTTAGCTATGAATACAGGACATTAGGCCTTGGATATGCCAACCTCGGCACTATGCTGATGGTGAGTGGTATTCCTTACGACAGCGAAGAAGCCAGGGCAGTAGCGGGCGCTATCACTGCTATCATGACCGGAGTCGCCTACAAGACTTCGGCAGAAATGGCAATGACCCTTGGGGCATTTCCCAGATATGAAGAGAATAAAGCGCACATGATGCGTGTAATGCGTAATCACCGCCTTGCCGCTTATGATGCTGACGAATATGAGCAACTTAGTTTGAAGCCTCTTGGTCTCAAAGCAAAATACTGTCCGGACTACATGCTAAAGGCTGCATGCAAAGCATGGGATGATGCCGTCGAGCTTGGCGAAAAGTATGGATATCGCAACGCGCAGGCTACGGTGATTGCTCCTACAGGAACTATTGGCCTGGTCATGGATTGTGATACTACTGGCGTCGAGCCTGACTTTGCGCTTGTCAAGTTCAAGAAATTATCTGGCGGTGGATATTTTAAGATTATCAACCAATCAGTACCTGCAGCATTAAGGAATTTGGACTATACGGAAAAGCAAACTGAATCGATCATCAAGTATGCAGTTGGTTCTGCAACGTTTGCCGGAGCGCCATTCATCAATCACCAGACGCTGAGCGAGAAAGGCTTCATCGCCGACGAGATCAAGCGCCTGGATGCTGCGGTGATTGCTGCTTTCGATATTGCCTTTGTATTTAACAAGTATACACTTGGAGAGGAATGCCTTCAGCGTCTTGGATTCACTCCAGAAGAGTTTAATGATTTCGAGTGGAACCTATTGGAAGCATTAGGATTTACCGAAGACCAAATCGAGGCTGCCAATGATTATGTATGCGGTACCATGATGCTCGAAGGAGCTCCTGGACTGAAGGATGAACATCTGCCCGTTTTTGACTGTGCCAATAAATGCGGAAAGAAGGGCCAGCGTTTCATACATGCGCATGGCCACATCCGTATGATGGGCGCCACACAACCATTTATCAGTGGCGCGATCTCCAAGACAATTAATCTGCCTCATGAAGCTAACATCGATGAAATAGCTGATTCTTACATGTTGAGCTGGCAGCTTGGACTGAAGGCCTGTGCTTTGTACAGGGACGGTTCCAAGCTATCACAACCATTAAGTAATAAATCAGACAAAAAGAAGAAAGCTGGTGTCGAGGCGATCGTCGAGGCAATGCCCGAAGAAACGCAAGCAGCAATTGCACCGCAAGCTTCCAATATCGTAGATCTGGGCAAGCTGACCGTTGAGGAATTATTGGAAGAAGTGCAGAAACGTGTACAGGCTTCACCCGATACCAAGTTGAAGAGAAAGCTGGCTACTATCGTTGAGCGCCGTTCACTTCCTGCCAAGCGCAGGGGCTTCACCCAAAAAGCGAAGATCAATGGACAGGCTGTTTTCGTGCGAACAGGAGAGTATAGTGATGGCACACTGGGAGAGATATTCATCGACATGGCGAAAGAAGGCGCAACCATGCGCAGTATGATGAACTGTTTTGCGATTTCCATTTCTATTGGACTTCAGTATGGCGTGCCTCTGGAAGAATTCGTCGATAAGTTCGCATTCACCAAATTCGATCCTTCAGGCTTTGTAGAGCATCCGAATATTAAATCGACTACGTCTATTGTCGACTTCATCTTCCGTGTACTTGGGTATGAATACCTCGGGCGTACTGATCTCGTGCATGTTGTCGATAAACCAGAGGTGCTGAACACGGGTGCGGATGATTGGGATGAAATTCCAACGAACCTGGAATATGTAGAGCCTGAACTATCGAGCGTTCGTGTTACTCGTTCCTCTTCAGGAAGTGTTGCACCCCAGCCAGTAAAGAATCAACGTGTAGCACAGGCTATCAAGACTGACACCGGCATTGATGCAATGAATGCAGCTGCAAAGAATATGCAGAGTGATGCTCCTGCGTGTAATGTTTGCGGACACATAATGATGAGAAGTGGTACTTGCTATAAATGTTTGAATTGTGGCAATCAAGGAGGTTGTAGCTAAAGTAAGTATTGAAATAGATTACTTACGGATGGAAAACCAAAGATTGTACCCACCATGTATCCCGCCGACCCGGCGGGATACTTTTTTTACGTAGGGCTATTACATCATTCATTCCCCTAATGAACTAAATTCTAATTGTTTACCATTACCTATCTAAGTGATTTGTTGTAATAGGATAATGGGATATAATTATCCGCGTAGTTATTCTTCGTTGTTATCACATCGATTGGAATCACTTTTACTCAACTTATTACTCATATTCAATTTTAGTTGCTTGTTTATTCAACTGAATGCCCCATCCGGTATAATATTTGTAAAATGATTAACTGAATTTTTCTGGAAGGTTTAAGGAAGGACTAGCCGATAGATGATTCGTTTCGATATCCAATTCTTTATGAAAAATGAGTAACATGAAAACCAAAACATGCTATGTAAAAACTTTACGCTCACTTTTTTTCCTGCTGTTTCTGATTACTACAAATGCGCTTCTCGCGCAGGTGGTACAATACCAAGGCTTCGGGGCAGGAGCAATCGGGGGTAGTAACAGTCCTACTGTGTACCGCGTTACCAATCTTAATTCATCTGGCGCTGGTTCACTGGCAAATGGTATTGGTAGTAACAGGACCATCGTATTTGATGTATCAGGTACTATTATAGGCCGTTTCGACATCTCCAACGTGTCTTATATGACCATCGATGCCACCGGCCAGAACATCACTATCAATAACAACGTGAACGGTGACGGTATCAGTTTCGGTTCAGGCACTCACCATTGTATCCTTAAAGGAGTTCACGTTACCAACGCAGGCAATGATGGAATCAACGTGGTCGACGGTGCGAATAATATCCTAATTACCAACTGTACTTCATATGGTAATCGCGACGGTAACATCGACATCGCCGGAGGAACTAACGTTACAGTTCAATATTGCTTACTAGGTGGAGGTAATACTGGTTGGTCTGGCGCTATGCTGGTTACTGCAACCAACGTTTCCGTTCACCACAACCTGATTTCACCAGCGACACCAGGTGAAGTAGGTGAGCGCTGTCCACTCGTACACTGTAATTATAGTCCGGTTGGAAATCCCAACATCGACTTTCGGAATAACGTAGTTTGGAACTGGGGCCGTGCGAATGGTACTGGTTCAGGTTACGGTACCGCCATTGCCTATAATGCTACAGGTAATGTCATCAACAACTATTATAGAAGTAACGTTGGCGGCAGCAGTGCGGCACAGCCAGATGATGGCTATGGTAGCAATGGTGGCCGTGCACACATTGCCGGCAACGTGAGCGGAAATACCGGCGTTAACCCAAATATCGAAAGTAATAATGCAATTTTCACCATACCAACGGCAGCTGCTGTAACGACACAGGATGCGTGTACTGCTGCGGCCCTCGTACTTGCAAATGCAGGTCCTTCGCCTCGTAATGCGATCGATAACGCATTAATAGCCGCTGTGACACTAACAGGTTGCCCTACGGGCCCGATCAATCAACCTCCAGTTGTGAATGCAGGAACCGACATTACATTAGCATTTCCGATAGTCGCAACAACCCTTAACGGTAGCGCTACAGATGCTGACGGTACCATCGCCAGCTACTCATGGAGCCGTGTAAGCGGACCAACGACATTTACAATCGCTAACATTACATCTGCTGTCACAGCATTGACTGGCCTTTTGCAAGGAACATATGTGTTCAGGTTGACTGCCACTGATAATGGCGGAGCAACTTCAACAGACGATGTGACTGTGACCGTTAATGGATTGATCAACGTGGCTCCTACTTCAAACGCGGGCCCGGATCGTACACTCACACTGCCTACTAATTCAACTACTTTAAATGGTAGTGGTACCGATGCAGATGGTTCTATTAGTACCTATGCATGGACGAGAGTGAGTGGCCCTACCACTTTTACACTCGGTACTGCAAATGCTGCTGTAACTACATTGACGAATCTCGTGCAGGGAACTTATGTGTTCAGGTTGACAGTAACCGATAATGGTGGTGCGACCGCGACGGATAACGTCACCGTGATCGTCAACCCGGCGCCTAACCAGGCCCCCACTGCCAACGCTGGCAGCGATATCACTATAACATTACCAGTAAACTCAACCTCGCTTACCGGCAGCGGCTCGGACCCTGATGGTACGATCGCTTCCTATGCGTGGGCCAGAGTAAGTGGACCGACAACCTTTACCCTTGGAACACCAAACGCTGCGAGCACCACGCTAACTGGATTGGTACAGGGTACCTATGTCTTCCGCTTGACCGTAACAGATAATAGCGGCGCAGCAGTAACGGACAACGTAACAGTGACCGTGAATGCAGCGCCGAACCAGGCACCGACAGCAAATGCTGGAGCCAATTTCACATTGACATTGCCGTCAAACTCTACTACCCTTAACGGTGGTGGTGCGGATAGCGATGGAACCATCGCGGGCTATGCATGGACTCGGATAAGCGGTCCAACTACATTTACATTGGGCACACCGACAGCGGCAACGACAACGTTGACAGGACTGGTTCAGGGAACCTATGTATTCAGGCTAACCGTCACCGATAACAGTGGCGCTACTGCCATCGACGATGTAACAGTGACTGTAAACGCTGCCGCGAACGTGGCGCCGACTGCCAATGCAGGAAATAATATATCATTGACCCTCCCCGCGAATTCTACTACACTCTCCGGTAGTGGTGCGGATGCTGATGGTGCCATATCATCGTATGCCTGGACGTGGATTAGTGGTCCCGCAACATACACATTGGGAACAGCAAATGCCGCTGCAACGAGTTTGACAGGACTTGTGCAGGGGACCTATGTATTCAGGCTGACCGTTACTGATAATAGTGGAGCAACGGGTACAGATGATGTGAACGTGACGGTAAACGCAGCGGTTATCACTAACCAGCCACCTATTGCCAACGCGGGTACTAATATCGTAATTAGCATTCCTGTGAATTCTACAACACTTAACGGAAGCAATTCAATGGACCTCGATGGAACCATCTCATCTTATGCATGGTCTTACGTTAGCGGTCCCGCGACTTATACTATTGCAAGTGCTTCAGCCGCTACAACGGCATTGAGCGGTCTTGTGCAGGGAACCTATGTATTCAGGCTTACTGTAACAGATAATCTTGGAGCAACAGATTTAGATAACATAGTTATAACCGTAAATGCTGCCGGCAACCAGGCTCCTGCAGCCAATGCCGGTAACAATATCATACTTACACTACCTGTCAACTCAACAACCTTGAGCGGCGCAGGTACGGATTTAGATGGATCAATTGTGAGCTACGCATGGAGCCGCGTGAGTGGCCCAACGACCTTCACACTCGCCAGCCCAGCGGCCGCTTCAACGGCACTCACCGGCCTCGTCCAGGGAACATATGTATTCAGGTTGACTGTGATGGATAATGGTGGATCTACCGGCACGGATGACATAACAGTAACAGTTAACCCAGCAGCAGCGCCTAACCAGCTACCTGTAGCTATAGCGGGTAACGACATTGTGATGACCCTTCCTGTGAATTCGACTACACTTAATGGAAGTACTTCGAATGACCCCGACGGAAGTATTGTTAGCTATTCATGGACACGCATCAGCGGACCGACCGCCTATACATTTACCAGTGCCGGATCTGCAGCGACAGGATTGAATAACCTTGTACAGGGAACATATGTATTCCGGTTGACAGTAACTGATAATGATGGTGCTTCGGCAAGTGATGATGTGACGGTGACAGTGAATGCTGCGGCAAACCAGGCTCCCGTTGCAAATGCTGGAAATGATATCGTTCTTACTTTGCCAGTCAATTCAACTACCCTTTCCGGTAGCGGTACTGACCCGGATGGAACGATCACGACCTATGCATGGGCGCGAGTGAGTGGGCCGACAGCCTTCAGTCTTACCAATGCTAGTGCTGCATCAACCACACTAACAGGTCTCGTGCAGGGAACATACGTGTTCAGGCTGACAGTGACAGATAATAGCGGAGCAACTGCTACCGACAATATAACAGTGACGGTTAACGCGGCAACTCCTGGCAATACACCACCGACGGCAAACGCCGGTGCCGATATCACCATCACCCTTCCGACAAACTCAACCACACTTAGTGGAAGTGGAACGGATCCTGGTGGTACAGTTGTCGGTTACGCATGGACTCACGTCAGCGGTCCGGCGACCTACATACTCACGAATGCCAATGCTGCCTCAACAAGTCTTACAAGCCTGGTACAAGGTACTTACCAGTTCAGGTTGACAGTGACAGATAATTTTGGCGCAACTGCATCGGATATTGTCGTCGTGAATGTGTTGCAATCAACAACAGCTAACCAGGCGCCAACAGCGCGTACGAACAATGATATCGTGCTCACGTTGCCGGTTAATTATACAAGCCTTACCGGAACGGCATCTACGGATGCAGATGGAATCATCACAGGCTATGAGTGGACCCAGATGTCAGGACCTAATGCCGCTGCGATTGCCAATGGCCTTGGGGTAAACGCACAGGTCACTGGACTTACACTCGGTCAGTATGTATTCCAGCTGAAGGTGACAGACGATGATGGCGCCACTTCCGTTAAGACAATACAGGTAAATGTGACCAATCGGAATGGGCAGGGATCGTACTTTAATATCTATCCTAACCCGACACCAGGTGTATTGAACATACAGTATTTTGCCAATGGTAACGGAGAGGTTCGAGTTACCATATTCGATGCGAGCAGGAAGCTTGTTCAGACAAGAGTAGTGACCAAGGACCAGGTGGTGCTTAACACATCTGTTGACATAAGCAGGCTGCAGAATGGCGTCTACTTCCTACTGCTTGAATTGCCGAATGGCAAACGGGTGAGTGGTAAGTTTGTTAAGATGTAAGATTAATTAGTTCACATAGTTGACTCAGTTGATTGGGTTGATTTAAGTTGATTAGCCGCAGTATACCGCGACATCACTTTAATCAACCCAATCTAATTTATCAACCTATGTGGTTGAAAAACAAGAGGTGAGAAAGGAATGACCCTGTCAAAGGCGCGATTGACTATGATTAATTTTAGGCTATTCGTAAAGATACTATAGGGAAAGTCCGGATTTTTTTGATTAAAATTGTCCTGTTTTTAACCCAAGCCACCTGCTATGATATGGAAACTATTTCCACTTCTATATATTTCAATCACCACCAGCCAGCACCATTTACAGGCATGCTAGGCTAATCCTGATTCATTCTTCACCACCATGCGCATCATCGTTCACTTATTCCTTCTATTCATTTTGCTTGCGGGTACCGTGGCAATAGCGCAATCAGTGAAATACGAGGGTTTTGGAGCAGGGACGAAGGGTGGCACGAGTAAGAAGGTGGTTCATGTTACTAACCTCAATTCGAAAGGTCCCGGCTCACTGCACGAGGCGATGGGCAGCAATCGAACCATTGTTTTCGATGTGAGCGGCACCATCAGCAATTTTCGCTGGGACAGTTCTGAAGAAATCATTGTTAGTAACCTGACCATCGATGGTAGCACTGCGCCTGCGCCGGGGATCACGATCGACAATAATAATAATGGCAATGCCCTGTCTTTTCAGAAGGATTGTCACGACATAATTGTAAAGAATATAAGGGTTCGGAACGCAGGCAACGATGGACTAAGCGTGGTCGGCGGTTATAATATGGTATTCGACCATGTGTCCGTTTCTGGAAGTGGAGATGGTAATTTCGATATTACCGAAGGAGCCTACAATATTACTGTTCAATACAGCATCATTGGAGGTGGTCGCCCAGGCTGGTCGGGCGCGATGTTGATAGCTTACCACCCCACGAGAAATATCAGCGTTCACCATAATCTTTTTAATAGTAGAGCAAACGAAGACCAGGTGGTAGCAGGGAGTAAATATCCAGGTGAAAGAAATCCCCTGGTTCATAGTGTCAACAACCTTGAGACTACTAACCTCATGGCGGACATCAGGAATAATATCATTTGGAACTGGGGCAATGCCTCTACCTCTCCCTGTTGTGGTTTCGGCTATGGTACGGGTGTAGATTATGGTGGAACCGCAAATATCGTAAGCAACTATTATAATACCACAGGCAACCAGGAAGCGAATGCCGTTGACCTTAATCACAATAGCAAGAACGCAAGAGGGTTTGTTGCGGGTAATGTAAGTGGCAACAAGGGTATCGATCCCAATCAACGAAACAATCGCACCGCTGCCTATCGCGCGGCTCCTGTTGTGATACAGGATGCATGTACCGCCGCGAGGAAAGTATTGGAAGGTGCCGGTCCGCGTCCACTTGATCCGATTGATGCGGCACTCGTGCAGTCAGTGGTGCTTGCTAATTGTCCTGAAAGGAACGAGCAGCCGCTTGCGTACGCTGGAGAAGACATACTCCTAAACTCGCCAAAAGGAATAACGTTAACAGGTAAAGGGAAGGACGCAGATGGTAACATTACTAATTATGCCTGGAGCTGGGTGAGCGGGCCAATGGCCTTCGAAATGCGCAAAACGGGAACTCCAGTGGTTCATATACGCAACCTGGTAAACGGGACATATGTATTTCGTCTCACTGTGACTGACAATAAGGGCGCTGTTGCTACAGACGACGTGAAGCTGACCGTGAGGTTTGGAAGGGGATAATTCTTTTGTATATTTAACGCTAGATCCGGCCGAACTGAAGATTATTATAAAAAATAAACATAACCAAAACTATGGCATCGAGCACCTACTTGAACCCTGTATACAAGAATTCAGTCAACCAAAGGTTTAGGGAGAAAAGATTCAAATTCTTCCTGGAACTGTTGAACAGGGTTAAGACTACGGACAGACCTATTCGCATTCTCGATATTGGAGGACTCGAAATTTATTGGGAGCGTATGAACTACCTGGGTACTCATGATATTCATATCACTCTTTTGAACCTCGAACAGAAGGAAACCAAAAGTCCCAATGTCAGGAGTGTGAAGGGCAATGCTACCGATCTTTCCGAATATAAGGACCATGAATTCGACATTGTCTTTTCAAACTCAGTGATAGAACACCTTTACGAGAAAGGCAACCATAGGAAGATGGCGAAAGAAGCTGCCAGGGTTGGAAAATACTATTACATCCAGACGCCGAATTATTACTTCCCAATAGAACCACACTGGTTATTCCCGGCCTTTCAATGGCTGCCATTCAGCACGAGAGTTTGGTTGACGCGCAAGTTCGACTTGGGTCACTACAAAAAGATTCCCAACAGGGCGGCTGCTGAACACCTGGTAAGCGAGATCAACCTCATCACCGAAGCCGAAATGAAGGAGATGTTCCCGGATGGAAAGGTCTATAGGGAGTATTTCATGGGCATGAAGAAGTCCATCACCATGTATCGATTCCCAGAATAACGAGCGCTCTCTTCAGATAAACACGCGGTTTCCATAGCTGTAGTTTTCCCTAAACTCTTTGGGAGTACAACCCTTTTTCTTCTTAAAAAGGCGGTTGAAATTGGATATGTTGTTGAATCCGCAATTGTAAGCGACCTCAGATACAGATTGTGTGGTATCAATTAACAGGCGCGAGGCATGCCCCAACCTGGTCTCGAGTAAGCTATCCATAAAAGTAATGCCGGTCCGTGTCTTGAAGAACCGGCTAAAAGAGACATCCGTCATATTCGCCAGCTTGGCTACCTCGGATAACGTAATTGTCTTTTGAAAATTCTGATTCATATAATCCACCGCCTTCGCAATGCGCCTGCTATTATAAGAGAATTCTATATTGTTACTGAAACCAGCATCAGACAGGCTGTGCATGTTGCGCGACACTGAAAGATCATGTAAGATAGAAAGCAACTCCAGTACCGAATCGAAGCCTTGCTTCTGGCTAAGTGCAATGAGCCTTGGTGTTATCTGTTCGATCGTCTGTCGCGAAAACAGAATTCCCCTGGCCGACCGCTCCAACATTGTTCTAATGAAGCTTAATTGATTTCTCCTTAAAAATTTCTCGTCAAACAGGTCTTTGTGAAATTGGATAGTGACCTCGCGGATTTCCTTGCTCTTGCACTTGTGTGTTTGCCATACATGTGGAAGGTTTGAGCCGACGAGTACAAGCTCCGCATCGTCTATCTCGGAGATATGATCTCCGACCACACGCTTCGCACCTTTGGCATTAAGAATAAAATTCAGTTCTAATTCTTCATGACAATGAAGCGGGAAATCGAACTCAGATTTCACGCGGGTAAAAATGGTAAAACAGTCGCTACTCGTCAGCGGTGTGATCTCTCGTAAAATATTTGTTTGCATGACACTTATTACTGGATAAAATTATAACAATTTAGATAAAATAGTATTATTATTTTAAGTCAAACGCGGATGTAAAAGGCTTCATTTGAGGTCGCGAAATTTGTAAAAGCTGGATAGAAATTCTGTATGAGGGGCTTTACTTACGTCCTATTTTCATCATGGAAAATGTTGAAACAGCAAGATGCAGGCGTATGAAACGGCATGGCCACGTCAGCCATACAGCATTATGAATTGATAAAATAGTACTAGTTTGAGGGTGGTCATTTAATTTACTTTTGGTGAAACAAAGTTGCTATATGAGAAAAAATCGATCCCTCCGGGCAATCGCAATAATCATTGCATTGTTCACGGCCACCTCTGCCGTTTTCGCTCAAAACCGAACTATCTCCGGGGTAATATCTGATCAGAATGGCGCTCCTCTTGCCTTCGCTAATGTCAGCCCGAAAGGCGATAACAAGAATGTAGTCTCGACGAATTCCAATGGCGCCTTCAGGCTCAGTGTTCCTCAATCTGTCAGCACACTCGTTGTAAGTTATGTTGGCGCTAAATCCATCGAGATCTCCCTCAGTGGTAGCACTAACGTCGTCGGCACGCTCGAGGTAACCGACACGAAACTCAGCGAAGTGGTGGTAATCGGCTATGGAACCGCCCGTCGTGCAGATGTCTCTTCAGCCATCTCATCCGTAAAAGCGAAAGACCTGAAAGACCTGCCCGTAGCCGGTATTGACCAGGCCTTACAGGGTAAGGTGGCAGGTGTCACCGTGACGAGCAACAGTGGACAGCCTGGAGGCGGTGTGTCAGTTCGCATCCGAGGCATTACTACTATCAATGCAAATGATCCACTGATCGTAGTCGATGGTGTAATATTCACCAGCAACACGAAGTCCAGCGCAGGATATGCCGGTCTCGGTGGTTCCGATGGACAAACTGGAAACAGTTTCCTCGCTACTTTGAATCCAAATGATATCGAATCAATCGACATATTGAAAGATGCCTCTGCCCAGGCGATCTACGGTTCGCAAGCCGCGAACGGTGTTATATTAATTACTACAAAAAAAGGAAAGGCGGGCGAGGGTAAGATCAGCTACGACACTTACTACGGTCAACAGCAGGTGTTCAAGAAACTCGACGTCATGAATCTTAGAGAATTCGCCCAATATCAGAACGAAGTTGCGCCTCTGCTCGGTCTTACTCCAAGCGCGGAATTCCAGAACCCATCGATCCTTGGTGAAGGTACAGACTGGCAGGGAGCTATGTTCCGTAATGGAAATATCCAGAGCCATCAGCTTAGCTTCTCCGGTGGTAAAGACAAAACGAATTACTACCTCTCTGCAAACTATTTCAATCAATCAGGTATCCTAATTGGTTCTGATTTCAAAAGATATTCCACACGCTTCAGCCTCGATCACCAATTGAAGAATTGGCTTAAAGTAGGCGTGAGTGCCAATGCGTCAAGGAGCATACAAAATGTAACCCTGGCCGACGCCGCAGAAGGAACCATCTGGTGGGGCACAGTTCAAAGCCCGTTGGTCCCTGTAAAAAATCTTGATGGTACATGGGGTGGTGGCCAGAATATTGGTGGCTTCCAATATGGACAGGACAATCCAATCGCGCGCAGTTTCTACCGAGGTAACAAATCAACCAGCACGCAGGTGTTCGGCAATTTGTATGGCGACATTGAAATACTAAAAGGTCTGTCATTCAGAAATGAATTCGCCTATTCATTGAGCCTATACAATAATGTTGCTCATCAGTTGTCAGGTAATATCGGTAACACTAGCCTCCGAAGCCAACTGTTTGAGTACCGCGGCAATGGATACTACTATGCTTTCAGGAGTTATCTTAACTATAATAAGTACTTCGGTAAGCATGCTATCACGGGTACACTAGGTCATGAAGCACAATTCAACTATTGGGAAAGCATCAACGGAAAGAAAGTCGATCTCCAGAATAATATTCTTGATCTCAACGCTGGAAGTAGTGACAGGACCACCTGGGAACTTGGCGGTGGAAAGAACGATGGTACCATCGAATCCTATTTCGCGCGTGGTACATATGCCTATGATAATAAGTACTCCCTTTCACTCAGTGTAAGAGGTGATGCTTCGTCTAGATTCCTGGGTGATAACAAATGGGGCTACTTCCCTGGAGCATCCTTCGCATGGACTGTAAGTAACGAGAACTTCGCACAGGGAATAAAATCAGTAGCCAACTACATCAAATTGCGACTTGCGTATGGATCGGTGGGCAATCAGAATCTTCCTTCCGGTTCTCCCAATCCCCCTTATACCTCCGTCATCAGTTTCTGGCCTGGCCCTGTAGGATTCGGCAATTCCAGTTACCTCTACGGTGCAGCGAACCCTGATCTGACGTGGGAATCTGTTGTCACGAAGAATGGAGGCCTCGATGTTTCCTTCCTCAATGGTAGGATCGACCTCACGGTGGATGTATATAAGAAGACAACAACCAAGATGTTGATTATTGGTACGGGTCCTAGGCTTATCGGGGTCGGCGACCAATGGGATGATTTGAAAGGACCAGTCATCAATGTCGGACAGATGTCTAATACGGGCATCGATCTGAGCATAAGTAGCAATAACGTTACTACAAAAGATTTTACATGGAAAACCAACGTGATTTTCTCTAAGTTCAAGAATAAGCTTGATCAGCTTGCGGGTTCTACAGCCGCGTTGACGGGAAAACTGTATTATGATAATTACACGGTATCGTTTACACAACCCGGCTACCCCGTGGGTTCCTTCTTTGGTCTGGTGACAGACGGCCTATTCCGCACACAGGCGGATCTTAATAATAGCCTTCCTCAATTCGGCTATTCCGTTGATCCAACTCACACATGGCTCGGCGATATTCGCTTCCGGGATGTAAGTGGGCCCGATGGCAAGCCTGACAACAAGATCGACGCGAGTGATATCACGTTCATCGGAAGCCCGCTGCCGAAATTTACTTACGGCCTCACGAATTCGTTCAACTATAAAAACTTCGATGCATCGATCTTCCTGCAGGGTAGCTATGGAGCCAAGATCTTCAACTTCCTCAGATGGCAGCTTGAAAAGATGGACAATGCTTTCTATAACCAGTTGCGTTCAGTGCAGGATCGTTATACAGATGCGAACACAGGTGGAAGCCTTCCGCGCTTCACTAATACAAACGTGAACAACGTGTATATGTCTGACAGGTATGTAGAGGATGGTTCCTACCTGAGAATTCAGAACATCACAGTTGGTTATCGTTTGCCGGTTGCATTGATGCGTAAGGCGAGGATTACAAACGCCAGGCTTTATGTTTCTGTCCAGAATGTTCACACGTTTACAGATTATAGCGGATATGATCCTGAGATCGGTGCGTTTAATAATAACATCAGGCTGATGAACGTGGATGCGGGACACTATCCCAATCCGCGCACCTTCACCATCGGTGTCAATGTTGAACTTTAATCCTATTGTACAGTTAAAAAATCTTGACATGAAAAATATTCTCCGATTTTCCGCACTGTTAGCGGTGATTGTCTTTATATCCTGCCGGAAAACATTTACTGAAAGGTCCGCGCTGGATAGCACCACGCTCGACAACTATTACAACACCGCTGAGGAGGTGAGGGGACTTACCAGCACATTGTATGGTCTGCCATGGGCAGGTTTTGAGAACAGGGCCATGGATGCGATTGGTGATGTGATGGCTGGTAATGAATACACAGGGGGTAATGACGATCCTCCGTTTCTCAACTTCTCTTATGCCGCTACATCGGTCCGCATAGCAGATGCATGGAAGGTCTTCTATAAGATCGGTGGTTGGACGAGCGAGTACATGAATGCACTGGAATTGAAGAAGTCGAAAGGCGGCAATGCAACGTTCCTCGACCCCGCAATTGCGGAATGCCATTTCTTCAAAGGAACGGTGTACTTCTACATTGCACGTATCTGGGGTGATGCGCCGATCATCAACGATCCGGGTGGCACTATCCTTTCAGGAAATTTCAACATTCCCCGTTATTTCAAAGCAGATGTGTTGCGCTTCGCACTCGAAGAATTAAAGAAGGCCGAGGCAGGGCTCCCTGAAACGGATCCTGTTCCTGGCAGGGTAACGAAGTACTCCGCGAAAGGGATGATGGCAAAATTGTATCTCTATCGCAAAGACTACGATAGCGCAAAGACAAAGGCATTGGAGGTAATCAATTCCAACAAGTTTGACCTCTTCACTGACTATGGCGCCATGTTTAATTCAAGCGCTAATAATAATAACATTGAATCAATGTTTGCCATTCAACACCAGTTGACCGGTAATCCCTGGGGCTCTGGCAACCAGAAGAATCCAGACCGTGGGCCTGGCAACCTCCAGACTTCAGAAGCGAACATGTGGGAGTTGTACATACCTAGCATGGATATCCTAAGCGCATTTGAGTCGGGTGACAAGAGACGAAAAGGTTCGATCATGGAGCACGGATGGAGCTATACTCAATGGAAGCCACGAAACGCTAATGCGACTTACAATACATTCATGGCGAATGGTTATAAATACGATACAATCCAACCGGTAGGAGATGGTGGACAGAAGAATACGACACGTTCCAACATTGCAAAATATGTGGTCGGTCCGGGATCTGCCTTCGGGGGTGAACCCGTTCTTGGTATGAACAGCGGCATTAATACAATGATCCTTCGCTACGCAGATATATTGTTGATCTATGCTGAAGCTGTATTGGGATCAGCCGCATCTACTTCGGATGCCAGTGCGCTTACCGCCTTCAATAAGGTGCGTGCACGCGCTGGTCTTGCTCCCAAGGCTTCCATTACACTCGATGACATTTTGAAAGAGCGTCGGGTTGAGTTTGCCTTCGAAGGCGATTATTGGTTTGACATCCAGCGGCAGGGATTTGCAAAGGCGAAGCAGATGATAGAAGGGCAGAACCGCGGAACCTTTACTAATCCGGCGTATGCGACATTCACGCAGAATTATATGCACCTGCCAATACCCGCGGGTGAGATTTTGCAGGATCCCGCACTCGCTCAACCAGCAGTGGCATACTATTGATAACTACTTAAGCACTTTTAAATAAATAAAACATGAAAAGAATTATTGTCAAACATATTACGAAGCTCTCGTTGCTTCTCCTGACATTTTCTTTCGTATTTGTGTCCTGTACAAAAGACACCGATGGCAGCCCAGAGTTAGCCGCGGGTGATATGTCTTCCGGTACAATCGCACCGAACACTGCGGCAGGCGGTGAGGTAATCACACTGACTGGATCAGGTATCGGGGAGATTCGCACAATCGTATTCGATAAGAATAATGTACCTGCCCGATTTACGTCGACACTTAACACCGAGTCCCACCTTGTATTCCGTGTTCCAGATACTGCCTTCGGTGGTCCACAGAATGTGATCTTCACGAACAGTGAGGGTAGAACACTGGTCGTTCCATTTAGCGTAATAGCACTTCCAAATATCACAACTGCCTTCCCGACCGATTTCGAGGCGGGCACGGTGGTCACAATTACGGGAAATAATCTCGATGATGTAACCAGTGTAGTCCTGGATGGAACTACTGATGCAGCGACGATCATCACCAAGACAAGAAAGCAATTGACCATCTCGATGCCGGCAAGCACGGTTGACAGGGCGAAGTTGAAGATCACTAACTCGTCCGGTAACAGGACGACGGATATGGAATTCGTCAATGTGACAAGAGCCCTTACCGTATTTACTGAGCAACTCACTAATGGATTTGAGAACTGGAGTTGGGGTGGTACGTTCGAAGCCGCTGCGGAGAACCCCATCACCGGAACAAAAAGTCTGAAGGCCGCCTATGATCCCGCGGGTACCTGGGGAGGAATGCAGCTTGGCCATGGTGGATCCATCACACTTACGACCCACAAATACTTCTCGTTCTGGGTAAAAGGAGCGGATATAGATAAGAACGTACAGTTTTGGCTCAACTGGGGAAACCAGAAGGTCATTACCGTTCCTGCCAACAAATGGACTTATTTCCGCTACGAACTAGCGATCAATTATCCAGGGGTCACGTCCATTAACAACGTGACGTTCCAAATACAGGAGGCGGGAAAGACGCTTTACTTTGATAATATCATGTTCTTTAAGTGACGATGATCTCCCAAGTTTAGAGGTGCAGTGTTTAATAGTTTAAGGGTTTAAGAGTTGGCGAAGACTCGTCGACCTTAACAACTATTAAACTATTAAACCCTTAAACCTTTAAACTTGTCATAACTATCCAAAAACGAAAAAGTCACATCAAACGTCGTTTAACAAGCAGCAATCGTTACATTGGGTTGCAGGTTGATTCTTCTTCCTGCAACCATTTTTAGAAGAATTGAATGATCACTGTTATACGGAAGCAGCTAAAGCCACTCAATGAGATTAACATTCGCTGATGTAAGTATGATTGTATTGTACCTGGTCACGATGGTGATTATCGGATGGGTACTCAGGAAAAAGGCAAGGCAGAATAAGGAAAGCTATCTCATGGGAGGGAAGAAGCTTCCATGGTATATGTTAGGAATGAGTGATGCGTCGGATATGTTCGATATCAGTGGAACGATGTGGATGGTGGCTCTATGTTTCGTGTATGGAATGAAAAGCATCTGGATACCGTGGCTCTGGCCAGTTTTCAACCAGGTGTTCATGATGATGTTTCTCTCGAAGTGGTTGAGAAGGTCCAATGCGACTACGGGGGCCGAATGGCTGGCCACTAGGTTCGGAACTGTAGGAAAAGGCGTCCGGGGTTCACATAATGTAGTCGTGGCGTTTGCACTGTTGAGTTGCCTGGGTTTTCTTGCCTATGGATTCATCGGACTTGGAAAGTTCATTGAAATATTTGTTCCCTGGGAATCGGTAAGCGGCTATATTCCCTTCGACGTTTCTGCGAGCTTCGTCCCGCATTTTTATGGAATCATCTTCACGCTGTTCGCAATGTTCTATTCGATATTGGGTGGAATGCACAGTATTGTTCTTGGCGATTTCATCAAGTATATTATCATGACCATTGCCTGTATATCGGTAGCCATAATTGCTATGATACATTTGCAGGATCATCCGCTCAATATTCCAAAAGGATGGGAGAACCCATTCTTCAACTGGAGCCTGGACCTCGACTGGAGCGCCATAGCACCCGACGCTAACAAGAAGATCGAAAGCGATGGTTACGGCTTGTTTGGTATTTTCTTCATGATGATGCTATTCAAAGGAATATTTGCCAGCCTTGCGGGCCCGGCACCGAATTATGATATGCAAAAGGTGCTATCTACCCGGTCGCCGAAGGAAGCATCGAAGATGAGTGGATTTGTATCAATCATACTTTTGCCAGTCAGATATTCCCTCATCATTGGGTTGACAGTACTGGCACTCCTGTATTACGACAAGATGAATCTGCAAGGACCTAATGGCACCGATTTCGAAAAGATATTGCCGGCAGCGATCAATAACTTCCTTCCAGCAGGTATTCTTGGATTAGTCCTCACGGGGTTGCTTGGTGCATTCATGGGCACTTTTTCCGGAACCCTGAATGCGGCTCAGGCTTATATCGTCAACGATGTATATCTCAAATACGTTAATCCTAAAGCCTCTACCCGTAAGATCATATCGGTAAATTATATCGCTGGCGTCGCTGTAGTGTTTGCCGGAGTGCTTATTGGCCTATCCGTGGATGACGTGAATACGGTGCTTAATTGGATCGTCGCAGGACTGTATGGCGGATACATAGCGGCAAATCTATTGAAGTGGTATTGGTGGCGTTTCAATGCGAACGGATTTTTCTGGGGAATGATGGGAGGCATCATCCCAGCTATTGCACTCGCGGTGCTCAAGCATCAAAAGATAATTACGGGCCTCGACTTGTATTACTGGCCAGTGTTATTAGTGATATCAGTTGCCGGGTGTATCATCGGAACATATTCAGCGCCTCCTACGGAAAAGGAAGTTTTAAAATCGTTTTATAAAACTGTTAGGCCTTGGGGATTTTGGAAACCTGTCCAACAGCAGGTAATGGCGGACAACCCGGAATTCAAGCCTAATCGTGGATTCAAACTTGATATGTTCAATGTGGTACTCGGCATCATCGGCCAGTGTTGCCTGACTATATTGCCAATGTATATCGTATTATGGATGAGATTGCCATTGCTGATCACTATATTAATACTTGGTGTAATCATAGTGATCCTTAAAAGAACGTGGTGGAATAAATTGGAAAATTAAAATCGAGCCCTTTTATGAGCGGAAATTTCTTTACCCGGCTATCCAGCCTGGAGAAAAAACATGGCTTGTTGTTAAGCCAGCCCAACCAGAAGGCAGAAGGGGGGAATGGAATATATGACAGGTATAAGAACCCTGTTTTGACTGCGCAGCACACTCCGTTATTCTGGAGATACGATCTCAATGCTTCTACCAATCCATTCCTCATGGAGAGGTTTGGCATCAATTCGGTATTGAATGCAGGAGCTATGAGATGGAATGGAAAATATCTCTTGGTTGCGAGGGTTGAGGCGTCGGATCGTAAGTCATTCTTTGCTGTAGCAGAGAGTCCAAATGGAATAGACAATTTTCGCTTCTGGGATTTTCCTGTTACGATGCCAGAGACAAATATTCCTGATTGCAATATATATGATATGCGTGTAGTGGAACATGAAGACGGATGGATATACGGTCTCTTCTGCACCGAGCGGCGAGATAGGAAAGCGCCAGATGCCGATCAATCGGCCGCCATAGCCCAATGCGGAATTGCTCGAACTAAGGATTTCATTTCGTGGGAACGGTTACCCGATCTCATTACGCCTTCTCCCCAACAGAGAAACGTAGTACTTCACCCCGAATTCGTAGAAGGCAAGTACGCGTT
Source organism: Chitinophagaceae bacterium (assembly GCA_014379965.1). Lineage (GTDB taxonomy): Bacteria > Bacteroidota > Bacteroidia > Chitinophagales > Chitinophagaceae > VBAT01. The sequence continues at coordinate 15,151 of JACMKU010000045.1, read as the reverse complement.
CTATACCCGGCCGCAGGATGGATTCATTAATGCCGGGTCAGGCGGCGGAATTGGATTTGGACTAAGCGATACAATACAGAATGCCAAAATAGACCGGGAAGTGGTGATCGATCCGAAGAAATACCATACTGTTTACGAAGCCAAAAACGGTTTGGGGCCTGCACCGATTAAAACAAAACATGGGTGGCTCCATCTCGCGCACGGCGTACGCAATACGGCAGCAGGGCTCCGATATGTACTTTATCTATTCATGACCGATCTGGAAGACGTAACAAAAGTGATATATAAGCCCGCTGGATATTTCATGGCGCCCGAAGGAGATGAGCGGATTGGGGACGTATCGAACGTACTCTTCAGCAATGGTTGGATCATGAATGATGACGGAACTGTCTTCATTTACTATGCTTCATCTGATACGCGCATGCACGTAGCGACTTCCACCATCGAACAGTTAGTCGACTATGTGCTGAACACGCCTGCTGATGGGTTTAATTCAGCAGAAACGGTAAAGGCACTGAACCAGGTGATCGAGAACAACCAGTCTGAGGTGTTGCTTCAATCAATCTTATCTTCATCAAACCCACGCCAGAAAAAATAAATGCATGCGGCCGACACCATCTCATTGTTGCCAGGCTATAGCCAGGAAGTATTCGCCGAGATGGAATCTATCCTCGCGTATTGGATGAGCCACACCGTCGATGACAAAAATGGCGGCTTTTATGGCTTTGTGAATGATGAGAACATACCTGCCACGAACGCAGAAAAAGGTGTGGTATTAAATAGCCGTATCCTATGGACATTTTCCGCGGCCTACCGACTGACGGGAAGAAAGGATTACAGCGAAATGGCGACGAGAGCTTACAAATATATCAGCGACCATTTCATAGACCAGGAGCATGGCGGCGTTTATTGGTCGGTCACCAGTTCAGGAAAAATATCCGATCCAAAAAAGCAGGTGTATGGACAGGCATTTTGTCTCTACGGGCTCAGTGAATACTTTAATGCCACTCGCGACCAGTCGGCCCTTGACCTGGCGAAAGGAGTATTTGAGAAAATCGAGCGGCATGGTTTCGATGGTGACAATGGCGGATATCACGAGGCGTTCACCCGGGAGTGGAAATCAAAGGATGATCTGCGACTCAGCGACAAGGATGATAACGAGAAGAAGTCGGCAAATACGAACCTGCATGTCATCGAAGCTTACGCAAACCTGTTCGCCGCGTGGCCGGATATAAGAGTCGCAGACAAGATCAAACACATCCTTGATGTATTTGAGGATCACATAATTGATCGGAGGTCTGGCCATCTCCACCTGTTCATGGATGAGCACTGGACAGTTAGATCAAGACTCATTTCATTTGGCCATGATATAGAGGCATCGTGGCTATTGCTCGATTGTGCGAATCGTACCGGTGATTCGGGATATATCCGTCGCTTCACTGAAAATTGCATCCGTTTAGCCGACGCTGCTGCAAGAGCGGTGGATATCGATGGCGGTCTCTTCTATGAGTATGATGGGGCAAATGATGAATGGTCAAAGGAAAAACACTGGTGGCCACAAGCCGAAGCCATGTTAGGATTTTTTAACGCATGGCAGGTGAGCGGAGATGAGAAATACTTATATTATTCTGTCAATAGTTGGGAGTTTATCAAGACACACATTCGGGACGCCCATGATGGAGAGTGGTACTGGGGCATCGACCCGCATAAAAGAAAAATGCTTAAGGGGAAGGCCGGATTCTGGAAATGTCCTTATCACAATGTGAGGGCGTGCATAGAGCTATCAGGCCGAATCGTAAATCTTAAAAGAAAAAATCAGACAAGTAATAAATAATCAGCTTATGTGGAAGAGAAAATTATTTACGTTTTTCATAGTAGCAATGTCAATTCTGTCATTTTTGCCAGCGTGCAAGAAGAACGGCAGCGATGCGCCTAATCCGCCGCCACCACCACCCGACACGACGGTAGTGATAGCGCCGGCGATCGATCCACCTGTTGCAAGTACAATAGGGTTTTTTCTCAACGATTGGCAGCCGATTAATTTTGTTAGGCCAGCCTATCTTGATACAACCGTTCCTTCGTCGGCACCGTACACCGTCACGATCGATCGAAGCAATGTACTTACAAAAGTTCCGCGTTCGCTTTTTGGCAACAACAGTAATATCTGGATGACGCAGATGGTGACTGAACCGGCATTGATTGATCACCTGACTGCCCTGCACCCTCACATCATCCGTTTCCCGGGTGGAAGCATTAGTGATATTTTCTTCTGGAATGCAATGCCAAACGTGCCGCCAGTCGATGCCCCCGATCAGTTAGTAAAGGCAGACGGAAGCTCCGCGCCTTCGGGATACTGGTTTGGAAAAAACGCCGCTAACTGGACGCTGTCCGTCGACAATTACTATAACATGTTGCAACAAACCGGCAACAAGGGCATCATTACTATTAACTATGGCTATGCACGTTATGGGAAGAGCGCAAATCCTGTGGCGAATGCAGCACACTTGGCCGCGGATTGGGTTAGGTACGACAACGGGCGCACGCAGTATTGGGAAATTGGCAATGAAAACTATGGTGATTGGGAAGCCGGGTATAGGATCAACCTAGCGAATAACCAGGATGGTCAACCCGAGTTTTTATCCGGCCAGTTGTATGGTCAGCATTTTAAAGTATTTGTGGATTCAATGCAGAAAGCGGCACAGGAAATTGGTAAGACGATCTATATCGGTTCCGTGATGGTAGAGGCAGCCGCCCAGTCGTGGGAGACGAGTACCAGGCGTAACTGGAATACTGGCATGTTACCACAGGTTAATTCAAAGGCAGATTTCTATGTAGTACATAATTATTTCACTCCTTATAATACAAATTCGAATGCGACCGAGGTTCTTAATTCGGCAAAGGTGGAGACTTCGAAGATGATGGATTTCGTAAAGCAAAGTTGGCAGGCTAATGCTGCTACCCCTAAACCTGTCGCGCTCGATGAGTGGAATATTTTCGCGGTTAACTCGAAACAAATGGTCTCACACGTCAATGGCATGCATGCGGTCTTGCTCCTTGGCGAGGCACTCAAGTCCGGATATGGCATGGCTGCCAGGTGGGATCTTGCCAATGGATGGGAGAATGGGAATGACCACGGAATGTTCAATATCGGGGATGAGCCAGATGGAGTTCCGAAATGGAGCCCACGACCAGCATTCTTTCATATGTATTTTTTCCAGAAGTTCCTGGGCGATCGGTGTGTGGGATCGTCCATTTCGAATACCACGGAGGTCTCAACTTATGCATCTTCATTCACTTCAGGTGAGGTGGCCGTAACCCTGGTAAATAACTCTACTACTTTTAAAACCGTGGAGATAAAAGTGCAGAATTTCAGGAAGGGTAGCCGCTACTATTGGTATACGTTGAGTGGTGGAACAGACAACGGAGAATTTTCCCGAAAAGTTTATGTCAATGGTAAGAGCTCGACATACGCATCAGGAGGTCCTTCTAATTATTCCAGCTTATTGGCATATTCGGCAAGCACTTCGAACGGCATCCGTGTTACCGTCCCCGCCCGGGCGGTTGTCTGCGTTGCCATCGACAAACAATAAAGATGGCTTCTCATTAGGCAATGAAAATTGAATGATTGGAGAATGATGAAACGTAGATTGTACATCCTCTTATTGACCATTGTGTGGTCCGCATTCACAAACGCACAGAACACGAGCCTTGTTTTTTTCGAGGCGGACCATCCAAGCATTCAATATACAGGGCGGATCGATTTCAGCAATGCCAAGTTGCCACGGTTTTGGCAACCTGGTGTGTATATAACAACAAGGTTCTCGGGTCGCGAATGTGAAATCATCCTGAATGATGAAATGTTATGGGGAAAGAACAACAACTACCTCGAGATCGTGGTCGACGGAATTCCAACACGCATCCAGACGAAGGCAAAGCGAGACACGATAAGAATCGGAAATAAGTTTACTGATGGTGAACATTCTTTGGTAATATCTAAAAACACGGAAGCCAATATAGGTTATCTCGAACTCGTAGGCATACGTTGTGCGAACTTATTACCGCCACCGGCGTGGCCGCAACGAAAAATTGAATTCATCGGCAACTCCATTACTTGCGGTGCAGGAAGTGATACCACGCTGGTCGGATGCGGCAAAGGTCAGTGGCACGACCAACACAATGCGTATATGAGTTATGGAGCTTTGACCGCACGACACCTCAATGCGCGTTATCACCTCTCAGCAGTCTCCGGCATAGGGCTGATGCATAGCTGCTGTGGTATGAGCATTACCATGCCGCCCGTATTCGATAAGATCAGCATGCGTGATGATACGATTCAGTGGAACTTTGCACGATTCCAGCCCGATGTGGTTACAATTTGTCTTGGGCAGAATGACGGAGTACAGGACTCGGCCGTTTTTTCCCATAACTACCTTGCATTTCTTAAGACCCTGCGAGGCCATTATCCGCAGTCGACCTTCATTCTCCTAAGCAGTCCAATGGCAGATGAAAGGCTACGGGCATTTCAACATAAAATATTAACAGCGATAATAAAGAAATCAAAGGCTGAAGGGGAACAGAAGATAGACGGCTATTTTTTCAAACGACAATATTACAAAGGTTGTGATTGGCATCCCAGCCTGGAGGAGCATGGGTTGATAGCAGGGGAGTTGGTGGCGTTTTTAAGAAAAAAAATCAAATGGTAATTGGGAATCCGTAATCGGGAATCCGTAATCGGGAATCCGTAATCGGGAATCGGGTCCTACGATCAAATTGAGTTTACGGGTTCGTAATGCCCGATTCCCAATTCCCGATTCACCTTGCTTAACTTAGGTAAAAAAACAATGAGCTACACTCCATCAAAAGACCGATATAGCCAAATGCTTTACAATCGCTGCGGGAAGAGCGGAATAAGATTGCCTGCAATTTCACTGGGATTATGGCACAACTTCGGCTCGGTCGACGACTTCAAGAATGGACGCAAGATAATCCGTCGTGCTTTCGACAGGGGGATCACGCACTTCGATCTTGCGAATAATTATGGTCCCGATCCTGGCACAGCTGAGGAGAATTTTGGGAAGATAGTCAGGAAGGACTTTACGGGTAACCTTAGAGACGAGTTGATTATTTCAAGTAAGGCAGGGTATCATATGTGGCCCGGGCCATATGGAGAATGGGGATCTAGGAAAAACTTATTGTCTAGTCTGGATCAGAGTCTAAAGCGGATGCAATTGGCCTATGTAGACATCTTCTATTCTCACCGACCAGACCCGGATACTCCATTGGAAGAGACGATGATGGCACTCGACACCGCCGTGAGAAGTGGGAGGGCGCTGTATGCTGGAATATCGAATTACAAGGCGCCCGAGGCGAAGCGCGCTTTCGAGATTTTGAAACAACTCGGTACGCCGTGTCTCATTCACCAACCAAGATATTCGATGTTTGATCGATGGGTGGAAGATGGGCTCCTCGATGTGCTCGAACAATACGGTGTTGGATGCATACCCTTTTCCCCGCTGGCACAGGGGATGCTTACGGATCGTTACCTGAAAGGCATTCCAAAAGATTCGAGGGCCGCGAAGGCAGTCTTTCTTAAATCGACCGATATTACCAGTGATCGGCTACAGCAGATCCGCGACCTGAATGCAATAGCACAGAAGCGCGGACAAACGCTCGCACAAATGGCATTAGTATGGCTATTGAAGGACAAGCGTATCACGTCAGTCCTCATTGGAGCGAGTAGTGTTGAGCAACTGGATAACAATGTCGATTGCCTTTCCAACCTGCAAATCGAAGATGAATATTTGAAAGAGATCGATAACATTCTTAGAAGAACACCCTAAAACTATATGAAGAAATACTGTCTCATAGTAACATTGTTTTTTGCATCAGTAATGCTGATAGCTCAGAAGCCAGCAAAACTGATCGATCCTCACGCAACCCCGGAGACGAAGGCGTTGTATTTGAATTTGCATCGACTGTCACAAAAGCATATCCTGTTTGGCCACCAGCATGCTACGGAATATGGACATGGTTGGCAAGGTGAGGAAGGAAGGTCAGATGTGAAATCCGTAACCGGCTCACACCCCGCAGTAATCGGCGTGGATTTTATGGGGCTTTCAGGTCGACCAAGAGAGGAAATCGAAAAAGAGAAGAGGCTATTAAGGAAAAATATCGGAGATACTTACGATCGTGGTGGAATAACAACGGTGTCATGGCATTTCTCTAACCCTGCATCGGCAGGTGGGTTCTATTGGAAGGATTCCATTTCAGCTCCAGCGGTGAAACTGATGGTGCCTGGCGCATCGCACCATGAGCAGTATAAGGCGATCTTAAAGGATGTGGCCGACCTTGCATTGACGACGAAAGGTAAGGATGGCAAACTCGTCCCGATGATTTTTCGACCCTACCATGAACTGGATGGTTGGTGGTTCTGGTGGGGTGCACAACATTGTACCCGTGAAGAATTGATTACTGTGTGGAGGTTCACGGTATCCTATCTCCGCGACAGTCTCGGTGTTCATAATTTCATTTACGCATTCTCTCCCGATTGCCTTTACGATACCGAGGCAGAATACCTCGATCGGTATCCTGGAGATATGTGGGTAGATATGGTAGGCGTAGACAACTACAATGACTTCGGTCGGTACGGCAGGTACAATGTCGATTCTGGAATTTTAAAACTCAAGATCGTTTCAGATTATGCGAAGAAGACGGGCAAACTCGCCGCGTTCACCGAGACCGGTCTCGAATCTATTCCCAATGTGACCTGGTGGACGGGTACATTGCTTCGGGCATTGAAGAAAGCGGGAGGAAAATTTGCCTATGTATTGGTATGGAGGAACGATGTGACCAGCCCTACGCACTATTATGCTCCTTTTCCTGGACATGTAAGTGAGAAAGATTTCATCAAATTCTTTAACGATCCCTATACACTTTTTGAGAAAGACCTGGATCGGGTATACCAAATACGGAAACAGCCATGACAAAATCAACAGTCGCATACCTGCTCATCCTATCGCTTAACCTGCACTGCGCCGTCGCACAACCTATAAAGAAAATGGGGGCATTGAGTGTACAGGGTACCCAATTGGTTGATGAAAGTCGAAAGCCACTCGTCTTACGCGGCATGAGTTTCGGATGGCACAACCTGTGGCCGAGATTCTACAACGCCGGCGCCGTCAAATGGCTTAAAGATGACTGGAAGTGCACGGTGGTACGCGCATCGATGGGAATAGAACTAAACGACAGCGGATATCTGAAGGCTCCGGCCTCTTCGACTGCAAAAATCAGAGCCGTCGTGGATGCGGCTATTCATGAAGGCATTTATGTGATCATCGATTGGCATAGTCACAATATCCAGTTGAAAGAGGCAAAGGAATTCTTCGGAATGATGGCAAAGGAATATGGACGTTATCCAAATGTGATCTACGAAATATTCAATGAACCCGATTATGAATCCTGGCCTGAGGTAAAATCATACTCCGAAGAAGTGATAAAGGTGATCAGGGCGCAAGATCCCGATAACATCATTCTCGTAGGTAGTCCGCGATGGGACCAGGATATTCATTTACCGGCGGCGGATCCCATCAGGGGATTTGATAACCTGATGTACACAGTTCATTTTTACGCGGCCACACATAAACAATGGCTGCGCGACAAGACTGATGAGGCAATAAAGCAAGGCCTTCCCATTTTTCTTTCCGAATGCGCAGGTATGGAAGCCACGGGTGACGGTCCGCTGGATCTTGCAGAATGGCAACGATGGATCGATTGGATGGAAGATAGGAAACTAAGTTGGATCACCTGGTCAGTTTCCGACAAGGATGAGACTTGCTCTGTCCTTAAGAAGAGCGCCGGCTCCGAAGGCAAGTGGAAAGAATCAGACTTGAAAGAGTCCGGGATAAAGTCCCGGGCCTATCTAAGAAGTTACTTCTCTAAAAAATAGCTTGCCGTAGATCTATGAAAAAAGCATCCTTCATTTGCAGGTCGACATTGCTGGGAATGATTTTCGTTTCCTTTTCATTCTTGCTATCAGCGCAACTGCCACCACATACTATCCGGTTGAATCAGGTAGGATTTTACCCTAATGCCGGGAAGGTAGCCATCATTACGGCGGCAACAGGTGATTCGTTTATCATCCGCGAAGCATCATCGAGAAAGATTGTATTCCATGGCTCACTTGGGTCACCTACAAAATCATCCAATTCCTCGTTGGTGACGAAGACCGCAGACTTTTCTTCATTTACAAAACCGGGAGAGTATGTAATGGCTGTTAGTGGGTCTCCTGATTCCGCTCCTTTCGGCATCGCGAATACCATTCATTCGACCATAGGGAAATCTTCCCTCAAGGCTTTCTATTACCAACGCACGTCAATGCCACTTCATGAGCAGTTTGCTGGTAAGTGGGCAAGACCTGCAGGTCACCCGGATACCTCGATTCAGATTCATCCATCAGCCGCCTCGGCATCCAGGCCTGCAGGTACCATCATCAGCAGCCCGGGAGGCTGGTATGATGCGGGCGATTATAATAAATACATCGTTAATTCCGGGATTACAATGGGAGAGTTGTTGTCGGCGTATGAGGATTTTCCTGTTTACTTCAACCAGTTGGTCACGCAGATCCCTGAGAGCTCTGACAAGGTTCCCGACCTGTTGAACGAGATCCTGTACAATCTGCGATGGATGTTTACAATGCAGGACCCAGGTGATGGTGGCGTATACAATAAATGCACGAATGCCAACTTCGACGGGATGGTGATGCCGGGCGTAACCAAATGGCCAAGATATGTAGTGCAAAAAGGAACGGCCGCTACTCTGGACTTCGCGGCGGTCATGGCGCAAGCAAGTCGCATCTATGCACGATTCTCACGCGCGTTTCCCCGGCTGAGTGATAGTTGTCTCAAGGCAGCGAGGCAGGCATGGCAATGGTCCGTATCACATCCTTCGATGGTGTATGATCAGCAGGCAATAAATCTGGCCTTCGACCCGGACATCAATACCGGTGGATACGGGGATCGGAATTTCTCCGACGAACGCTATTGGGCCGCAGCCGAACTGTTTATAACAACGCTCGAGAAAAAATATTTTGACGAATTGCAAGTCAACAATTCTCGAGTGCATTCACTCCCATCCTGGGCAAGTGTGGGGATGCTTGGGTATTACTCACTTATTCGATCTGGTGCAACCTTACCTTCATATGCTTCGGCGGTAGTACAATCACATCGCGCCTATATCATCCGCTTTGCTGATTCTTTGCTTGCAAACATGAAGAAAAATGCTTTCCAAACAGTGATGGGCGGAGGTAAGGCGGATTTTGTCTGGGGAAGCAGTGCTGTTGCGGCCAACCAGGGTATAGCATTGATCAATGCATGGAGCGTGAGTAAAAATAAAGATTATCTGACTGGAGCATTATCAAACCTCGACTATTTGCTCGGGAGGAATGCGACAGGGTATTGCTTCCTTACTGGTGCAGGTTTTCAATCGCCAATGCATCCTCATCACCGGCCTTCAGTTGCAGATGGCATTATGGCGCCAGTTCCAGGCATGCTTGCAGGTGGTCCTAATCCGGGTATGCAGGATAAATGCACATACAAATTCACCGAACCTGAAACATCTTATGTAGATGTAGAATGTTCGTATGCTTCAAACGAAATTGCTATTAACTGGAACGCTCCGCTTGTATACCTGGCAAATGCGCTCGAGGCCTTACAATTCGAAGCAGGTTGGTCAAAAAAATAATACTCATGATCTCGAGATTACTTTTAGCTATTGCATTACTGACGACGTTGCAGTCCATATCACAAAAGTTTGAAGGCCTGGCGATGCGTCCACCGATGGGATGGAATAGCTGGAATACGTTTGAGACGAAGATCAGTGAACAACTGGTAAAAGAAACGGCCGACATCATGGTATCGTCGGGAATGCGCGATGCAGGTTATCTATATATCGTACTTGATGATGGCTGGATGGCGAAGGAGAGAGATAGCATCTCCGGTGATTTAGTGCCTGATCCCGTAAAATTTCCCGGTGGCATGAAAGCACTGGTGGATTATGTACACGCGAAGGGCCTGAAATTCGGTCTATACAATTGTGCCGGTACAAAGACCTGCGCGGGCTATCCGGGTACACGGGGTTATGAATACCAGGATGCACGATTTTATGCTAAGCTTGGAATCGATTATCTAAAGTACGATTGGTGCAATACTGACGGCATCACTGCACGCGAGGCATATACCACCATGAGTAATGCGATAAAGGCGGCTCGAAGACCCATTGTTTTTAGTCTATGCGAATGGGGCACCTACCAGCCATGGGAATGGGCCAAACCAGTGGGACACCTCTGGCGTACGACGGGTGATATATATCCCTGCTTCGACTGCGAATTCAATCATGGTACATGGTCATCATGGGGTGTAATGAGAATACTTGACATGCGGAAGAACATCCGACAGTACGCTGGACCCGACCATTGGAACGATCCGGACATGATGGAAGTTGGGAATGGGATGAGTGAGGGAGAAGATCGAGCCCATTTTTCTCTATGGGCAATGCAGGCTGCACCATTGATAGCAGGCAACGACCTAAGGAGCATGTCGAAGAAGACACTCGACATACTTACCAATAAAGATGTGATCGCGGTCGACCAGGATCCTTTAGGAATTCAAGGCTTCAGTGCGGGGATCAGAGATAGCGTCGAGACATGGTTTAAGCCGCTGACTGGGGGTGACTGGGCCCTTTGTTTCCTCAATAGGTCGAGTTCACCGAAAGCGTTGGTAGCGGATTGGGCCAAGATGGGGTTGAATGATACTGTTTCCTCAGCCCGATTCGACCCCATTGCCACCAACTATAGGATGCGGAACCTCTGGACGGGCAGGGCCGCGGGCGCTACTTCTACCGTGTTACGGGCGATTATCCCCCCACATGATGTCGTCTTGCTGCGCTTGTACAAATAAAATCGAGCTAAATGGTAGATTTTCAAAGCCGAACCCGGTGAAATTACCCTGTTTCCAGGGGTGTATTTCAGGCGGAGTTTGTCCTTTCCGGATAGCCCCGGAGACTCTATATTCGTTCTACAATCTTAATCAAATGAAAACACGCACAATTATCTGGACGCTTATTATTCTGATAGTATTGGAATCCTGCAGCAGGGCCATCAGCCCCTTTGAAGCAGCCAATAATCCAAGGGGTCGGAAATGTAAGCAGATCCGTTAAACCAGGTTACGAATTCCCAAACAGGTTGCCCACGGCTCCCTCGAGCATCGGGAATTTTTCAACTACGAACGACTTTATCGTTTCGATGGCTTTTTTGGCTTGCTCATCTGTCAAACCCGCCTCGGACTTTAATTTTTCGACCAGCTCTTGCATAAATTGAGTTTTAGGGATCTTAAAAAAATATCGCTGAAAGGTATAGCAAAAAAAACTCCGGAATTTTCCGGAGTTTTTGTTTTAAGTCAGTTTTTTTTAGGCAACCTTTAGAAGGCTCAGCTTACTCTTATCAAATTTGCGTCTTGCATATTCGATGTCAAGCGCGAAATGAGTCTCCTTTGAAGATGGAAGCTCAAACATCGCATCGGTGAGGATGCCTTCGCAGATGCTGCGTAGACCCCGGGCGCCAAGCTTGTATTCAACAGCTTTCTCTACCATGAAGTCGAGAACTTCGTCTTCGATGGTAAGTTGTATTCCTTCAAGTTCAAACAATTTGCGATACTGTTTGATGAGTGCATTCTTAGGTTCTGTGAGGATTGCGCGAAGGGTGGGAGCGTCAAGTGGATCAAGATGCGTGACCACCGGCAGACGACCCAGCAATTCCGGTATTAAACCAAATGATTTTAGATCCTGTGCGTTAATGTAGCGCAGCAAATTCTTCTTCATGCTCTCCTGTAATTCCTTGTCGACATTGAAGCCGATGGTATTGGTTTGCACGCGGCGTGCGATGATCTTGTCGATTCCATCGAATGCTCCACCACAAATGAAAAGGATATTCTGGGTGTTGATCTTTATTAGCTTTTGTTCCGGGTGCTTACGTCCACCTTGTGGTGGTACCAGCACATCCGTTCCTTCGAGGAGTTTCAGCATTCCCTGCTGAACGCCTTCGCCACTTACATCGCGGGTGATGGAAGGATTGTCGCCTTTGCGGGCAATCTTATCTATCTCGTCGATATAGACGATACCGCGCTCAGCCGAACTTACATCGTAATTGCAGACCTGGAGAAGACGGGTAAGAATGCTCTCGACATCTTCACCTACATATCCAGCCTCTGTGAAAACGGTGGCATCAACAATTGCGAAAGGAACATTCAGCATGCGGGCGATACTCTTGGCCAGTAAAGTCTTACCGGTTCCTGTCTCACCCACCATTACAATGTTGCTTTTTTCTATTTCGACTTCATTGCCTGAAGAAGCTTCGTTATTTCGTTGTTGAAGACGTTTGTAGTGATTATAGACCGCAACGGCCAATACCTTTTTAGCCTCGTCCTGGCCAATTACATATTCATCAAGGAATTTCTTAATTTCTATCGGTTTCTTGACAGTGAGTTTGAAAGAAGAGGGAGTCTTTTCATCGCGAACCATCAATTCCTGCTCGATAATCTCGCGGGCATGCTCAACGCAGTTTTCGCAGATGTGACCTTCCTGGCCAGCGATGAGAATTTTCACCTCATCCCTGTTCCGGCCACAAAAAGAGCAATGCAAAGGATTCTTCGCCATAATTATTAAGGATAGTAGGAATTACTAATCAGTTCGTATTGCAAAAATATAAAACCGCCCTGACAAGGGCGGCATTTTCAAAACATATATTATTTCCTTATAGTAAGACTACGTCTGGAGCAATACAAGTTGTCTATCAACGCATTATAGCTTGTCGATGATCTTATCAACGATGCCATAACCGATGGCTTCCTTTGCGTCCATCCAATAATCGCGATCGAAGTCTTTTAGGATCTGTTCCGTCGTTTTTCCGCAGTTCTCGGCAAGTATCCTGGCACCGAGGTCTTTAACCCTTTTTGTCTGCCTCGCCTGGATTTCCAGGTCGGCGCTTACGCCGCGGATATAACCACCCAGGGAAGGCTGGTGTATCATCACCTCGCCACTGGGATAAATGAATCTTTTTCCTTTCTTTCCACCACTCAATAGGATGCTTCCCATGGAGGCGGCCAAACCCATACAAATAGTGCTAACGGGGCTTTTGATCATTTGCATGGTATCATACATCACCATTCCACTGGTGACCACGCCACCGGGGCTATTGATATAGAATTTAATTTCCTCGCCAGGTTTATCGGCATCCAGGAGCAGAAGTTTGCTTACCACATCCTTCGCGCTTTTGTCATCCACGACGCCCCAGAGATATACACTACGGGATTCAAAGAAATATTTTTCGAGTCTTTTGCTAAACATCATCAAGTCCGATTTCGGCTGCTCCTCTTTTTCTTCTTCTTCATCATCGGATCTCCAATCGCTGTGTAAAAATGAATTCCGGTTCATAATTCCTGTATTTATCGATTTGAAATTTTTATGGATCTTTCTGTGTGATGCAATTCCGTGCTTAGTTTTCTTTCTTATCCTTCCGGGGATTGATAAGTAAAACTTCATCGACGAGACCGTATTCCTTTGCCTCCGGGGCGGTCATCCAATGATCTCGGTCGAAATCCTGCTCAATTTGGGAAACAGGTTTTCCGGAATGATAGTGGACAATGTCATATAATTCTGACTTCAATTTCCTAATTTCTTTAACTGTTATTTCGATGTCGCTGGCCTGGCCTCCGATAGCGCCACTAGGCTGGTGCATCATGATCCGTGCGTGTCTCAACGCCGCACGCTTGCCTTTTGTGCCTGCGCCAAGAAGTACAGAGGCCATTGACGCGGCCATACCAATACATATCGTAGCCACGTCGGGAGTGACATATTGCATGGTATCGTAAACGCCGAGGCCGGAATATACACTACCGCCAGGGCTGTTAATGTACATGTTGATGTCTCGGGTTCTGTCCGTAGAGTCAAGAAAAAGGAGCTGGGCAGTCACAATGTTGGCTACTTCATCATTGATGGGATAACCGAGGAAGATGATACGATCCATCATCAATCGGCTGTAAACGTCCATCACCGCTACGTTCATCGGTCTCTCCTCGATAATATTTGGAGTAAGTGCAGTCACCATGTGCGAGCCATAACTGTTCAATGTATTGCTGGAAATGCCCATGTGCTTCACTGCGTACTTTTCAAATTCCGAATTAAAACTCATAATTGATCTTTTAGTCTTTGAGGATTCAGTGCATCAAATATCCGTCCAATTGACAAAACCACAAAATTGATAACAGGAAAGGCAAGTTTTACGACGAAATGTCAGAACCTGCTTTATGAAAATGTTGTTGATTGGGATGCTGGATGGGTGTGTGAACTTCGAAATGGGTTTGCTTTTCGATCCTGGAGCGATGCTTAAATTTGATAGAGGATTTTAAAAGTGAATATTAGGTAAAACGAATAGATCATCAAGTATCCAATCACCCGGATTGTATCGAACTTAAGATCATCTAGTATCACATCATTTGTATTGTTTCGCAAAACAGACCTAGCATCCAGCCTAAGCAACCGCTGCAACATTCAGGAAACAGTATGCCACAGACGCTTCTTTGTTTTCGTAATGTACTACCTCTACTACGCCACCGGTCGTGCGTGCTTTTTGGGAGGCATGGCCCAGGTCTTCGGGAAGTGCAGGGCTAATTTGCCCATTGCTTTTCACCTGGACCAGCACAACCATACCATAGACCTTAGCGGAAATAAGGATGCCGCTATTCTGTGTATGGCGAAAAACGGTGTTAAATAATTTACTCAGCACAGAAGTTACGATCGTGCCATTTGCCTCGATCCTGAGGTCTGCAGGAATATTATTGATAACGAAATTACGGTTGTGGACAGCTAGTGCCGCTGCATCATGAATAAGTTCATTAACAATGGTGTGAAGAGTTGGATTTTTTGGAGGAAAAAGGGTACTTGTGATCTGCTGAATTTGCATCAATTTTCTACGTTTTTTCTTTTAAATACGTCCCACTAAAGGGAGAGGATGGTGTGCTCTCAATTTGGCTGTAAAAGGGAAAAATCAACGGTTTTCAGGATATTGAATTTGCATATATAAAGGTTGGTTGCATATGCGATT
>JACMKU010000044.1 GCA_014379965.1 Chitinophagaceae bacterium | reverse complement strand
GATCAAACATCTTCTGCTTATGTCCAGGCACGGGATAATAGATCATGGCTGGGATCTTGTTTTCCGCGAGGAATTGCTTCATCCCGTCGCGGTCGATGCCTTCAAGCAGGACCGTATATTGGTGAAAGGCATGCCTGGAATAAGGGGCGCGATAAGGTGACTGGATCTTGGGTTGATTCGCAAATGCCTTATCATAATAGTTTGCCGCCGTCCTTCGGGCGTCGACATAAGCATTAAGAAATCCCAATTTGATATTAAGGATGGCGGCCTGGATTGAATCGAGACGACTATTGCACCCCACCACATCGTGGTAATATTGCTTGCTTTGACCATGATTCGCGATCATCCTTATCCTGGCTGCAAGGTCATCATCATTAGTGGAAATGGCTCCGCCATCGCCGAAAGCTCCGAGATTCTTTGAGGGATAAAAGGATGTCGCCGAGATGTGACCAATCGAACCGGTCTTCTGCATGCTACCTGACGAATAGGTATAATCTGCACCGATTGCCTGCGCATTATCCTCGATCACATAAATGTTATGTTGCTTCGCAATCGCCATAATTTTCTCCATTGGCGCCGCCTGGCCGTAGAGGTGTACGGGAACGATTGCTTTTGTCCGCGAAGTAATGGCCTTTTCTACGGAGGCCGGATCCATGCAAAATGTCTGGGCATCTACTTCTACGAAAACGGGTGTGAGACGCAAAAGTGCGATCACCTCAGTAGTGGCGATATAGGTAAATGAGGGTGTAATGACTTCGTCGCCCGGTTGGAGGCCGAGAGCCATCATTGCTATCTGTAAGGCGTCGGTACCATTTGCACAAGGAATCGTATGCTTCACTCCGAGATACTTTGAAAGGTTGGTCGCAAAGTCATTGACCACCGATCCGTTTATGAAGGCAGTGCTCTCCATCACATCGATCACGGCCTTGTCAACCTCTGACTTGATCTTCTGATACTGCGTTTTTGTATCCACCATCTGAATCGGGCGCATCTCGGGGAATTTGATTACGAAACTTATCTTACTGAGGTACAAATCATATAAGACTAATTCTCACATGATTCATACGGGCCGCAAAAATAGTAAAATAGCAGTAGTTTAAGGCCTTGCATTTACTTTTGGCCATTATCACGCAAAGGCGCATTTGGGTTTCACGCAAAGACGCAAAGATTCGCAAAGCCGCAAAGGATAACTTTTCGGTTCGGGAGTAGATAGATTTGCTTTGAAAAGAATCCCTTTGCGGCTTTGCGAATCTTTGCGTCTTGGCGTGAAACCCTATGGGGCTTTGCGAATCTTTGCGTCTTGGCGTGAAATGCCATGTGCGAATTCCCCGTAACTTGAACGTTTTAATGACCCTCCAACGATAACAATTTGGCTGTATTTTTTTACAATGTATTCCTCCTCCTGTTCAATGCGGGAATAAGGCTGGCCTCCCTGTTTGATACGAAGGCAGGAAAGTGGGTGGCAGGCCGGCGGGATATCTTCGCCAGGCTTCGACTCGCCATTAACGGAAAGGGCCCGGTCATCTGGGTGCATTGCGCCTCCCTGGGAGAATTTGAGCAAGGCCGCCCTCTTATCGAGCGGCTCAAAATCGACTATCCCTCCTATAAAATCCTCCTCACCTTCTTCTCCCCTTCCGGATACGAGGTGCAAAAGGATTATAAACAGGCGGACTGGGTATTCTACCTGCCAATGGACGGACCTCGCAATGCGAAAGAGTTTCTTGAAATCGTTCAACCCTCGCTTGTCATCTTCGTAAAGTATGAGTTCTGGTACTATTATCTCAAGAAACTCAAATACCGCGATATCCCGCTGCTGTTGGTATCGGCGCTATTCAGGGAGGACATGTCGTTTTTCAAGTGGTATGGTGCCCTGCAGAGAAAGATGCTCTCAAGGTTTGACCATTTGTTCGTTCAAAACGCGGAATCGAAAGTGTTGGTGGATCGCATTGGTCTTTCAAATATTTGCACGGTATCGGGCGATACTCGTTTCGACAGGGTGACGAAAATTGCGGATGGCTTCACGCCTATCCCTGCAATCGAACAATTCATTGCAGGAAGTCGTACACTTATTGCCGGTAGCACATGGAAGGAAGATGAAGTGACGCTGCAGAAATCATTTTCTTCGATCGCTGATTCAAATTTGAAGTTGATCATCGCTCCACATGAGATAGATAGTGGACACACCGCGGAACTCAAGAAGTTATTTCCTCAGTCCGTACTATACTCGGAGCTCGCGGCCGAAAAATCTACGTCGGCGAACTGCCTCATCATTGACAACTTTGGTATGTTATCGAGGTTGTATTATTACGGCCACATTAATTTCGTAGGTGGAGGATTTCGCAAAAGTGGGGTTCATAATGTGCTGGAGGCCGCGGTGTATGGGAAACCGGTTCTTTATGGCCCGGAATACGTGAAATACACTGAGGCTGTCGAACTCGTTCGCACCGGTGGAGGCATCTGCGTGAAGGATGATGAAGAAACTGCGGGAACAATTAGTAAGCTATTAAATGATGAACAAGCTTATCGAGCGATATCATTGAAGTCAAAAGAATATGTGCGGGGAAATACGGGCGCTACAGAAAAGATAGTTCGTTATATTCAGGAGAAGCGCCTCTTGACGATTTGATCGAAGTGTTGAACAGTCTTGTTCTCATTATCCCATCCCAGCTTTACTTTCAGCTCGCGGGAAATCCAGTATTCCGCTTCAGGGTAAATATTAAAGCCGTTGATCGTCTTGATGGATCGTTCATACATTGCCTCGTCGCCCCTGAAAAGATCATCGATGAATAGGAATCGATCATTGATACCAACAGCCTTTCTTAAATCTTTTACGGGAGCCTCTTTTAGGAGTTCAAGTAATTCAGTCTTACCCTGTTTCAATTTATCGTTGAGCGATTCGGGTTCTACGTTTGGCTTCGCTTTACTATCGAATTGGTGCGATAATGTTGGGATCTCGGTCATCGGATCGAATACCATATCGAGTTGGCCGTTGTCCTGAACGATGGCAACCGAGCCTTTGTCAAGAAGGATGGTTTCTTTGACCTCCTTCACCGATTCTTCGGCTACTGGTTTTGGAGCGTATCGTTCATGGGCGGCGGAATTGGAACTCATTCCTGCGGGCATCATCACCGAGACCTTAGATGTGCCAAGGGTCCTGCCGGTCTGAGGCTGAATCTGCAATAATTCGGTCTGTAATTGCTGAACGATAGCGAGCAGACGCGTTGGATCGGCGTCCTGTTCGTACTGGCTCTTTAATTTATTGATCAGGATATGTATTCGTTCCATTATACTACATTTGGCGACTTTTGGCAGTCACCGCGGGATGATCTTTAAAGTTACAAAGTGTTTGCCAATAACCTAATTACGAGACCAGGAAAATCAAATCTTAACAATGTTTATTGAACCTAACATCCGGGGTGAGCGAAGGGGTTGGATTGAGGTGATCTGCGGATCGATGTTTAGCGGCAAGACGGAGGAACTGATTCGCAGGCTAAAGAGAGTGCGGATCGCCAACCTGAAGGTGGAGATATTTAAGCCGGCGATAGATATCCGCTATGATGAAGTGAAAATTGTTTCACATGACACAAATGCGATACCCTCCACTCCCATCGACAATTCGCAGAAAATTTTATTGATGGCGCAGGGTGCTGATGTGATTGGTGTTGACGAGGCGCAATTCTTCGACGATCAGCTTCCTTATGTGTGTGATGAGTTGGCCTATCGTGGTATTCGCGTGATAGTGGCGGGTCTCGACATGGACTTTACAGGCAAGCCTTTTGGGCAGATGCCTTTTATCATGGCAAAGGCCGACTACGTAACCAAACTTCATGCAATTTGCGTGAGATGCGGCAATATCGCCAACTATTCATATCGAAAAATACCAAATGAGGACCAGGTGATGCTGGGGGCGACGGATGTGTATGAGCCTCGGTGTAGGATTTGCTATCATGAAAAACCCTGATTGAGGCGGGAGGCGATAGGCGGGAGGCGATAGGCGGGAGGCGATAGGCTGGAGGCGCGTCATTGCGAGCGAAGCTAAGCAATTGAGTGGTCAGTGCCTGCCCGCCGAAGCGTAGCGAAGGCGGGTCAGCGGTGAGTACCGTACCTCGCTCTCGCTCTGTTTCTCGCTCTGTTTCTCACTGGCTCCTGAATCCGCCCCTAAATCTAAAAGACTTTAAGAAAAACATGAGTTCTATCCACCATATCATAACTCTCTTCAAAAAGGACGTCCTGCTCGAAATACGACAGCAGTATAGTTTCTATGGAATCCTTTTATATATAGGTGCGACAGTCCTGGTATTACAAACGGCGATCAGTGAGCCGGAGACAAAAGTGTGGAATGGCTTGTTTTGGGTGATACAGTTATTCATTTGTATAAATGCAGTGGCGAAGAGTTTTTTGCAGGAGAGTAAAGGGCGCATGTTGTATTTCTATTCGATCGCTTCGCCTACCGACTTCGTGCTGGCCAAATTGCTGTTTAATTCTTTGCTCATGCTGGTGATGAGCGTGATAAGCGTTGCGCTTTTCATTCTGTTCCTTGGAAATCCGGTAGAAAAGGTCTGGTCGTTTATCGGACTGGTATTATTAGGCGGCTGGAGCCTTAGCCTCGTTTTTACCTTCCTGGCTGCTATTGCCGCAAAGGCACAACAAAATGCAGCGATCATGGCCGTGCTGGGATTTCCACTCATCATACCACAGTTACTCTTGTTGATGCGACTTTCGAATGCGGCATTCAACCCGATTCTCACAATCCCTGTCAACACGATCCTATTGTTGATGGCGCTGGATATAATGGTGATTTTGCTGGCGGTGATTTTGTTTCCGTTTCTTTGGAAAGACTGATGTTTGGTTGATTGGTTGCCTGGTTACTTAGTTGCTTGGTTACTCAGTTACCTAGACCATGAATTCGCGAAGTAACCGAGCAACCAAGTAACCAGGCAACTAAGCAACCAAGCAACCGAGCCAAAAACTAAGAAACAGTTACACTAGAAATACGATTCCCTTATTTTTGCTGACTTTATCCAGTTAACTATTATGCGAAAATCCTGGTGGAAGATCTTGACGGTGATCCTTTTGATCTACACATTTACGGTCGGCCTGCTGATAAAAATACCCGACCTGCCTGCTCTGGAACAAACTGCGCGCAATCTCTTCTATCACGTAGGTATGTGGGCAGCCATGATGACGCTGTTTACCGTTTCTGTTGTCAATTCCATTCGTTACCTGCGCACCCTTGATTTAAAATACGACATCTATGCGCGTGAGTATGCAACAGTAGGTCTCGTCTTCGGCATTCTGGGCTATGCTACTGGAGCCATTTGGATGAGCTATACCTGGGCCGACCCCAACAATCCATTATTCGAATCATTTAGTGCCGTCGCACGCGAGCCTAAACTTATCGGCACTGCCGTCGCAATGCTCATCTACTTTGCCTACATGGTATTGCGTAATTCAATAAGCGATATGGATAAGCGGGCGAGGATAAGCGCGGTCTACAACATATTCGCTTATGCCATGCTATTCCCAACAATCTGGATCGTGCCGAGGCTATTACCAAGCCTGCACCCCGGACAGGATGGAAACCCAGCGCTGAATTTTAAAGACGTCAGCCCGGAAATGAGAATGGTAGAATATCCCGCCTTCATCGCGTGGGCGCTGCTGGGTGTTTGGATCACAACTGTGAAAATTCGTTTATCAATATTGAAAGAAAGAAAGCTGGCACAATGAAAAAATTGAAACACCTAATTGCAATAGCGGCATTGCTCATAACCAACTTATCAGTGGATGCACAGGGCCCCAAAGAATCAAGCGTCGATCAATTGATGCGCAGCAACGGCCGCATCTATGTGGTGGTAGCAGTGATGGTAACGATCTTACTGGGTCTGATTATTTACCTGGTGAGAATTGATAGGAAGATAGGAAAGCTCGAGAAGCTGAATAGGTAATCGGGAATTGGGAATCAGTAATCGGTAGCACTAACCGATTGAAAATTCTTTAACCCTACAATACATCTCTTAAATGGTCATCAGGCAATTCGATAGTTCACTTGAAAATTAATAAATCAACTTCGATAAATGACAATTACAGGAAAACATCTTGAAACATCAGGTACTTTTGCCTATTGCCAATTGCATATTGCCTATTGAATAACGTTTGCTAATAAAAAATAGAACACATGTCAGACAAACATTACAGTTTCTTTGGTGCCGTCGAAAAGAGTTTCGATAAGGCTGCAAGATTTACAAAATGGGAAGGGGGTATATTAGACCAGATCAAAGCCTGCAATGCCGTATACCAGATGAGGTTTCCGATAAAGAGGGATGACGGAAACGTAGAAGTGATAGAAGCCTATCGTGTTCAACACTCCCAGCATAAAACTCCGTGTAAAGGGGGGATCCGTTTTGCCGCAGAAGTAAACCAGGATGAGGTGATGGCACTGGCGGCGCTGATGACTTACAAATGCGCCATTGTTAACGTGCCATTCGGTGGTGGTAAAGGTGGTATCAAGATCAATCCAAGAAAATATTCCGCTTACGAACTCGAGAAGATCACGCGTCGGTATACTGCCGAACTGATCAAGAAGAATTTTATTGGGCCCGGCACTGATGTTCCCGCCCCTGACTATGGAACTGGTGAAAGAGAAATGGCCTGGATACTCGATACCTATTCTGCTATGCATCCCGGCGAAATTGATGCGGCAGGTTGCGTTACGGGAAAGCCTGTTTCGCAAGGCGGCGTTCGCGGCCGACGCGAGGCCACAGGTCTCGGCGTATTCTTCGGGCTCCGCGAGGTATGTAACATGCCCGACATCATGAAGCGCTTTAATCTCACTACGGGTGTTGAGGGAAAAAGGATCGTTGTGCAAGGTCTGGGGAACGTGGGTTATCATAGCGCGAAATTCTTCCAGGACGCAGGCGCGATCATCGTGGCTCTCGCCGAATACGAGGGTAGCATTACCAATCCTGATGGTCTCGACGTTGACGAAGTATTCAATCACCGGAAGAATACTGGTTCAATCCTCAATTTTCCGAAAGGAACCAACCTGGCTAAGAACACAGACGCACTCGAACTCGAATGTGACATCCTCATACCCGCCGCCTTGGAAAATGTGATTGATGGAGAAAACGCTCCAAGAGTAAAGGCGAAGCTGATCGGTGAAGCCGCTAACGGTCCTCTTACTCCAGAGGCGGATGAGATATTCGCTCGCAGGGGAATAATAGTAGTACCGGATATGTATCTGAATGCGGGCGGTGTTACCGTTTCATATTTCGAATGGTTGAAGAATCTCAGCCACGTTCGTTATGGACGGATGGAAAAGAGATTTAATGAAAACATGAATACCCATATCCTCGGCCAGATCGAAGGATTGACGGGTAAGAAAGTAATAGAAAAAGAAAGGGAATACATCCTACATGGCGCCGATGAAGTCGATCTCGTATATAGCGGACTCGAAGAGACAATGATCACCGCTACTCATGAGATCATGAATGAGTGGAAGAACAACCCCGAGATACCAGATATGCGTACGGCGGCGTATGTGGTGGCGATAAATAAGGTTGGAACGAGTTATGCTGAATTAGGCATCTTCCCATAAGGTGGAAAGGCTTCGCCGTTTAAGAGTTTAAAAGTTTAAGGGTTTAAAAGTTCTTGAGATCGACTTTTGCTTTGGATAAAGAACATTCGAATAAACAACCCTTAAACTATTAAACCCTTAAACTCTTAAACTATTAAACTATTAAACGACTTCCAAGGACCTACCCTTTTTCGTACGCATACCTCGCCCCCTTCAGCAACGGATGCTTTCCCGCCAGTGCATATTTTTCAGCCTTTAGTGGAAACTTGTCGAAGAACACCTCCATCAGCCATCCTTCAAAACGGAATTCAAAATAGTTATGGCCCGGATTGTCGATGGTCAAATGGGTGAAACGTTCGGGGCAAAACTCGAAGACCGCGGAGATGGTGGTTACCGGTTGTAACGGAAATATGGCTTCACCTTTTTCATTCGTCTGCACCCAGGAACCTGTCTCACCATTCCGAAGACTGAAGTAGACATGCCGAAGCAGGATAGGATTCCCGCCAACTATACGCAATACAACTGCACTCTGGTCTATGGCTTTGCTGTCGCCTGCGGCGAAATCTTTTCCTCCCCACGGACGGCTTTGTAAAATGACATAGTCATCCTCTAGCGTCCATGTACCCGAACCATATCGGTCGAGCGCTCCATACGTAAAAAAGAATTGAAACGTTCCATCAGGCCTGAGTCGAAAACCAGATGCCGTTTCTTTTACATTCTGCAAGTGGTACGTCCCTGCTGTCTTTTCTACTGTTCGTGCTGCCATAGCGAACTAAGTTACGGCATTGTCGTCATTGCGAGCAAAGCGAAGCAAATGGGTTAAGAGTTATGTGTTGAGGGTTACGGGTGCTCCCTCGCTCTCGCTCTGTTTCTCGCTCTGTTGCTTCGCTTCGCTCGAAATGACGACCCGTAACACATTTGCTTCACTGCGTTCGCAATTCGCTCGTAATGACGGCTAACCATTCACAAAAAACCTTACCACCAAATCACTTTTCTCTTTAGCTTTCCCTACTAAAACTACATGTATGAAAAAGATTGCTTCACTCTGCTTAATCGGGTTATCTGTTGGAATAACCGCATTCTCACAGCTCACGATGCCGGCGGATGGTGGGAATAGGAAGGCGATGGTTGGAGAACGGATCGGCATTACTGATGTTACAATTCATTACGATCGCCCGGGCGTGAAAGGCCGTGAAGGGAAAGTATGGGGCAACCTCGTTCATCCCGGCTTCGCCAATCTTGGGTTCGGTACAAGCAAAGCCGCGCCCTGGCGTGCGGGTGCGAATGAGAACACTACGATCGAGTTTTCTACTGACGTGAAAATTGAGGGTAAAACGCTTCCGGCCGGTAAGTATGCGTTCTTCATAGCGTACGATCCCAATGAAAGCACGCTGATCTTTTCGAAGAATACTACGAGTTGGGGTAGTTACTTCTATGATGAAAGTGAAGATGCACTCCGAGTAAAAGTGAAACCAGTGACCCTGGATAAGTCGGTGGAGTGGCTTAAGTACGAATTCATGAATGAGACAGAAAACTCAGCTACCATCGGGCTGCAATGGGAAAAGACGATGATACCTTTCAAAGTAGAGGTTGAACTCGATAAACTCATCTTCGAATCGTTCCGCAAAGAACTCAGAGGTGAAAGGAGCTTCAGCCCAGGGTGGCAGTCTTTTCAGCAGGCCGCTCAATATACCATCGATCGCAACACCAACCTTGAGGAAGGTCTCAAGTGGGCGGACCAGTCGATCAACGATCCTTTCGTTGGCAATTCCAACTTCGTCACGTTATCTACCAAGGCATCGATCCTTTCGAAGATGGGAAAAAATAGAGAAGCAGACAGTCTTATGAAGGTAGCCGTACCGCTCGGTACAATGCAACAAATTCACCAATATGGGCGACAGCTACTCACAGAGAAGAAAAGTAAAGAAGCGCTCGAAGTCTTCAAGATGAACCATCAGAAAAATCCCAACCAGTTTGTCACTCTCATGGGACTTACTAGAGCCTATTCGGCCAACGGTGATTATAAGTCCGCCCTGAAGTATGCACAGATGGCATCACCATTAGCACAGGGAGACCAGGCGAAGAAGGCGGTAGAGACGATGATTGGGAAGTTGAAGGAGGGGAAGGACGTTAATTAGCGAAATGGTGAATGGTGAGTAGTGAGTGGTGAATGGCACTCCGCTTTTCGGACTCCACTCACCATTCACTATTCACCATTCACAGCTGCTAGTTGCAGCCCAACACCTCGCACAACTTCATCTCCAAATCTGGTCCTCGTAGATTTCTTGCAAGGATCTTCCCATCGGGTCCGATCAGGAAATTTTGAGGAATGCTTTGAACGCGGTATTGCTGTGCTATTGCATTATTCCAATACTGCAGATCACTCACATGCGTCCAGGTGAGATTGTCGGCATGAATGGCCTGCAGCCATTTTGCTTTTTGTCCTGGCCTATCGAGCGATACACCAAGTACGGTAAAATTCTTATCCTTGAACTTATGATAATTCTGAACTACGGTGGGGTTTTCCTGGCGACAAGGTCCGCACCAGCTTGCCCAGAAATCGAGTAACACATACTTCCCCCTGAATGATGAGAGCGAAACAGGCTTACCCAAGGTGTCCGTCTGAGTAAACTCAGCGGCCACACTGCCTATCGCGGTGATCTTCGTTTCGGCAATCATATCCCTAAGATACTTGCCATAGAAATTATTACTGGCCGCAGGCAAAAGTGAATTTAATCTTGCTTCTGTCTCCAGGATATCATCATTCAGTTGCATAGTAACGGCCAATAGGAAGCTACTCACAGCAGAAGATTTGTATTTCTTTATGAAGAGATCGATCTCTTTATTAATTGAGTTCTTCGTCGTGTTGAAGGCTGCATTTAAGCTATCAGTCCTTCCTTTGAACTGCATCTGTTCGTTTACCTTACCCAGTCTCTCAAACAACGGATTGAACTTCTTCTGGAATGCATCGAATGCATCATGACTGGGAGACCCTTTTATTGAAAGCGCTTTGAGGTTTGAACCATCGCCGGCAATAGTGATTGTAGAATTGTCGAAAAACACCGCCGTGCGTTTGGTACCGTTATCGAGCGATAGCGTTAGAAGTGCGGGTTCCTCCAATTGGCCTTTCAGCGAAAACTTTCCTGCCCTGACTACGCCCTTTGCAAGGGTATCGGCAGGTTTGTTCACATCGGCAAGGAACACACTCGATCCTTCCTTCAATCCTTTAATATTACCAGAAACAGCGAGTTTTTTCTGCCCGATGGCAAGGAAAGGTGCGAAGACAAAGAGAACCAGTAAAGACTTGATGGAAATACTCGAGTTAGCGTTCATAGCCGTCAAAGATAATTTCTTTTTCCGTTGAAGCATAACCTGCGGCTAGGATAAAACGCCGTCCATAAACTGTTTAACAGAACTTTCTATAGGTAGGTTGTTTTCCAATGCTTTAATAAATGCAGTGCCGATGATTGCCCCGTTGGTATGGGCACAGGCAGTGGAAAATGTCTCTTTGTCTTTGATACCAAAGCCCACAAGGATAGGATTCTTAAGCCCGAGCTTTTGAAGGTGCTGAAAATAGCCAGCCTGGTCGGTGAGCTTTGTCTCCTTCCCCGTAGTTGACGACGATGAAACCGCGTACAGGAACCCGGAAGTGAGACTGTCTAGTTTTCTGATCCTGTCATCCGGTGTCTCAGGTGTGACAAGGAAGATGAAGTCTAACCCATGTTTTCGTACGACTGCGCCGTATCCCGTCTCGAATTCGTGCACCGGAAGGTCTGGCAAGATCAATCCATCGATACCTACGGAGGCGGCATCATGGCAGAACTTTTCGAAGCCATATTGCAAAACAGGATTCATGTATCCCATCAGCAGGACGGGAAGGTTGATATCTTTCCGGAGTTCCTTTAGTTGTTCAAACAGGCGTACCATTGTCATCCCATTTGCTATCGCCACGGAACTGCTCGCCTGGATCACGGGACCATCTGCCAACGGATCGCTATAGGGCATTCCTATCTCGATCATGTCTGCGCCATTAGTCTGTAGGGCCTTCATCACGGTGAGTGTGCTGTCTGCGTCAGGAAACCCCGCGGTGCAATAGATGTTGAGCACCCTCTCCTTCTTCCTTGCAAATAATTCGCTAATCCTTGACATGTAATTTAGTTTGCAGCCACGATGGCATAAGTGTCATTGTCGATTGTGAGGAAGTGATACTTCGGATAACTGTCGATATCCAGAGTTACGTTGAATATCGCCTTCGATTCTGAAGCTGTCGGCTTCTGGAAACTCACTACTACAGTATCGCCCCTTCTAGAGGTCGTCATTTGCTCCTTGGAGAATCCAGTTGGCAAACACCTATCGAATTCATACCTCTCGCCTCCGAAGTTTGAGGTCATCTTAAAAGATTGAGGGTTGATGTTACATCCATCAGAAACTTTTTCAAACTTCAACTTGTGCTCGACGAATGGTTTGCGGTCGCACGCCACGAAGATGATGCTGCCGATTGCTAGAGAGAGAAAGATTATTCTATACATCGTATGTTATTTTATATGTTTCATATAAGTTGCCATATCCTTATCACCCCGGCCACTTAAGCAAACCACTACCTTGTCGTCCGCCGCAAATTGAAGTTGCTTCATCGCCGAAAGCGCATGCGCCGTTTCCAGCGCAGGTATTATCCCTTCAAGTCTCGCCAATGCAAACGAAGCTTGCAATGCCTCATCGTCGGTGGCGCATAGAAATTTCCCCCTGCCGCTCACGAACAGGTTGGCATGCATTGGGCCGATGCCTGGATAGTCGAGTCCTGCCGAGATACTGTGTGGTTCGATGACCTGACCATCGGCAGTCTGCATCAATAGGCTTTTGCTACCATGCAGTATTCCTGGCCTCCCGAGTTGTGTGGTGGCCGCTGACATACCACTATCTACACCCAGGCCGGCAGCCTCCACAGCCACGAGTTGAACGGAAGGCTCATCGAGGTAATGATAGAATGCGCCGGCGGCATTGCTACCGCCACCGACACACGCGATGATGTGTGTTGGGAGCTCGCTTCCCGTTTTTTCTTTTATTTGCCAACGAATTTCTTCACTAATGACACTTTGAAATCGCGCCACCATGTCCGGATACGGGTGAGGACCTACGACGGAACCAATAATATAGTAGGTATCATCCGGATGATTGATCCAGTCGCGTATTGCTTCATTGGTGGCATCTTTCAATGTCTTGCTACCGGACATAGCGGGAATCACTGTCGCTCCCAGCATCTTCATCCTCGCCACGTTAGGTGCCTGCCTCTCTATGTCCTTTTCTCCCATGTACACGATGCACTCGAGCCCTTTCAGGGCGCAAACCGTCGCGGTGGCGACTCCGTGTTGCCCTGCTCCCGTCTCTGCGATGATCCGTTTCTTACCCAGTCTCCCCGCGAGTAAAATCTGACCGATGGTGTTGTTGATTTTGTGGGCGCCCGTGTGACAAAGATCCTCGCGTTTAAGGTAGATAGTTACTCCCATCTGTTCACTGAGCCTTTGTGCATAATACAGTGGCGTAGGTCTACCCGCATAGTCTTTTAGCAGACTTCGAAACTCCGCCGCGAACTCCGGCTCGCTCGTGATCTGCAAGTAAGATGAGCGAAGTTCCTCTACATTACGATGTAGCATCTCCGGGATAAATGCCCCTCCGAAGTCCCCATAGTACCCATGCTCGTTGGGAGAAGTATATGTTTTTGAAATTGCCATTTCTTTTTAAGCTTTTTTCTCTGCCTTTCCCTATGTGAATTCCTACATAGATCTTTACTTGACAAACCGACTGATCACCTTTTACATTTAAACGAAATCATTCGCCACTTCTAGAACCATTGCCGTTGAGAGCCTTTACAAAGCTCCGAATCTTCTCAATATCTTTCACTCCTGCCGTGATCTCGAACTTGCTATTGATGTCTATCGAGAACATCTTCTTCCCTACAGGCTCGGTGATGAATTCCTTCAGCTTCTCCTCATCCCCCGGCTCAATCCCGCCGCTCAGGAAATAGATCTTGTCAATATTTGTTTTCCTAAGTACATTCCAATCGAATTTTTTTCCAGTGCCTCCGTATCCGGCACCAAGCGTATCGAACATTGACATGTCTGTGGCCTCGTGGTATGGCTTCACCATCCATTCTATCGGATCATTATCGGACAATCGAAATGCCTTGACAACGGTCACATAATTAGAGACCTTCTCGCAATACACTGCTGACTCGTCTCCGTGTAATTGCACCATATCAAGACGGTAATCATCCACCGTTCTCATCAGTTCGTCGTACGACATGTTTACGAACACTCCCACCTTTGCGATATGACCCTTTATCTGTCGCATCCTTTCAGCCGGGATCTTATTCGCCACGAATCTTGGGGACTTGGGATAGAAGATGAACCCCGCGAAGTCAACGCCCATCTCGTCAAGGGCAATCACCTGCTCGGGGAGTGTCATTCCGCAAACTTTAATTCTCATTCGCTTTTGCATTTAAGGTTTGAAACAAATTGGCAAAAGCAATCATTAGTGAGTCATTTTTTCGTGAAGTTCTTTCGAGTTTAAAAGTTTAATGGTTTAAAAGTTTAAAAGTTCTGATATCAGAATCATTCATCATCGGATTGATCCAACTGGCTAAGAACTCTTAAACCGTTAAACCTTTAAACTATTAAACTATTAAACCTTGCGGCACCCTCATTTCGCCAACTTCGCCACAAACTCCTCAAACGCCTTCCCCGGATCGGGCTCCTTCATAAACGTTTCTCCAATCAGAAATCCCTTGTAACCCGCCTCTCTTAAAGTTACGATCGTTTCCACATCACTAATGCCACTCTCAGCTATGGCAGGTTTATTTGTTGGGATATTGTTGATAAGCTGAAGGGCAGTATCGATGTTAACCTCAAACGTCTTAAGATTACGATTATTCACACCTACCATATCCACCTCATCACAAATATGTTCCAATTCCTTTTCATTATGGATCTCAAGCAACACTTCCAGACCGATGCTCTTTGCATACCTGGCCATTTCCTTCACTTCCTGCTTAGTCAGACATGCTGCGATTAATAAGATCACATCCGCACCGAAAGCTTTGGCTTCTGCGATCTGCCATGGATCGACCATGAAGTCCTTTCGTAGCACCGGAACATCCGTGACCACCTTTGCCTGAATGAGGTCGTCCAGATCTCCGCCGAAGAATACCTCATCCGTCAACACTGAAATTCCAGCCGCTCCGAGATTGTTGTAGGGGACGACTACAGGTTCTATCTCTACCTCTTTTTGCTTGAACCATCCTTTGCTCGGGCTCTTTCGTTTGAATTCGGCGATGATTCCCGTACTCTCCCCACCTACTAATCGTTGTACAAGGGAACGGCTGGCTATCTCCCAGAAGAACCCTTTTTTCTCGAATCGTTCAACCGGGCTCAACGGTTTTAACTTCTCGACCTCCTTCCTCTTGTTAGCTACTATTTCATCCAGTATATGCATCCTAAAAAATCTAATTTGTTTTAGTTATCACTGCAATGCGATCAATCGCTTCAATGTCTTCTCCGCGTTGCCACTTTCCAGGCTTTCCACAGAGGCCCTATAAGCATCTTCGTAGGTCTTATACTTGCCAGTACATTGCAGCGCCATTGCAGCATTGGCAAGAACCACCGCATGCTGGGCCCATGTTCCTTCTCCTTTCAATATTTTCATGAATATTTTTGCCGATTCCTCTACTGTCTGTCCTCCCGCAATGTCCTCCGGCGATACCATCCTCTTGCCAAGCTGCTCGGCTGTCATGATGCGATCGCCTTCATTGGTAATGACCTTTGTATCATTAGTGAGCGAAATCTCATCATAGCCATCCAGTCCGTGAATGATAGTAAATGATTTCCCAGTTAGCTGCAGCAGATAATTGTACACCCGCGCCATTTCGAGGTTATAGACTCCTACCAATTGGTATTTAGGCGACGCCGGATTTACCATCGGTCCAAGCATATTGAAGAATGTACGCATTGCGAGGTTCTTCCTGATCGGACCTACTGTTCGTAGTGCAGGATGAAACAGCGGCGCATGCAGGAAACAAATACCCGCATCTTCGATCTCCGCCTTCAATCCTGCTTCGTCGACCTTAAAACGATAGCCAAGCTGCTCCATCACATTACTTGCACCACTTACCGAAGACGCGCCATAATTACCATGCTTTGCCACCTTCTGTCCCGTTCCCGCAACGATGAAGCAGGCGAGCGTCGAAATGTTGAAGGTATTCTTGCCATCCCCTCCTGTGCCCACGATATCGATCAATTCGAATTCGCTAAGATCGATCTTCACGCAGAGTTCGAGGAGCGCATCCTGGAACCCTTGCAATTCCGCTATGGTAATGCTGCGCATCAGGTACACTGTCATGAATGCCGTCACCTCGTGCTCGTTGTACACTCCCTTACCGATATTGACCAACACCTCTTTTGCTAGCGGCCTTGCGAGCGTCTTGTGTTCAAATAATATTTGCAGAATCTTCTTCATTTCAACTTTATCTTTTTTACACGCCTATCAATCTTTCAACCAGTTGCGTAATATCTTCTCTCCATCGGGTGTCAGCACACTCTCCGGATGAAACTGCACTCCCTGCACGTCATACTTCGTGTGTTGCATTGCCATGATATAATTATTCTCGTCCCTTGCCGTTACTTCAAGATCACTCGGAAAGTTCTCATCTGATACGATCCAACTATGATAGCGCCCTACCTCCAGTTCACGTGGCAAACCTTCGAAGAGAGGGCTCTTAATCTCCGTTCCGTTGACACCTTTACTTCCCACTTCTATCTTCGTGGCCACGCCGTGGTAAACCGTGGACAGATTAATTAGTTTGCCTCCGAAAGCCTGGCCAATAGCCTGGTGTCCAAGACAAACACCGAGGATCGACTTACTGGATGCATACTCCTTGATCAGCGGCAAAAGCATTCCCGCCTCATCGGGAATGCCAGGTCCTGGCGACAGAATGATCTTATCATATGCCCCTACCTTCTCCAGTGGCAACTGATCGTTACGATACACATCCGGTTGCTGATGTAATATTTTTTCCACCAGGTGAACCAGGTTGTAGGTGAAGGAATCGTAGTTATCGAATACTAATACTTTCATTTAATCGTTTCTTCTTTCGAGTTGATTATGTTGATTGAGTTGATTAGGTTGAATAAGTTGTTAAGGCGGCCCATCTTAATCAACTCAATCAACCTAATCAACTTAATCAACTCAAACATCTCCTCAACAAATCCCCTCCGCCATCCCCATCGCCTTCTTCAACGCATTCAGTTTATTATTCACTTCGTCGAGTTCGCTGGCTGGTTTTGACGCGGCGACTATACCGGCACCTGCTTGTCTAACGAGAGTGTTATTCCTGCTTAGGAAAGTGCGAATCATGATCGCATGGTTGCAGCTGCCATCGAAGCCGATGTAACCGATGGCGCCGCCATAAAATCCCCTTGGCGTAGGCTCAAATTCATTGATCAATTGCATCGCCCGGATTTTTGGCGCCCCGCTTAGCGTCCCCGCGGGGAATGTCCGGGCGAGAAGGTCGAATACATTGCTGTCCTTCCGGAGTTTTCCCGTAACCTCACTTACCATATGAATGACGTGAGAATAATATTGTATCTCCTTATACTGGGCCACCTCTACATCGTCGCAAACACGGCTAAGATCATTGCGGGCTAAATCTACGAGCATGACATGTTCTGCATTTTCCTTCTTATCGCTCAATAATAACTGGGCGGCGGTGTGGTCGGTGTCGTCATTGCCGGTTCGACGAAACGTACCGGCAATAGGATGAACAACTGCCTTGCCATTCTGGATAATGAGTTGCGATTCGGGAGACGAACCCATCAGCTTGTAATCTCCATAGTCGAAGAAGAACAGGTATGGTGAAGGGTTAATATTCCTCAGCGCCCTGTAAACATTAAACTCATCTCCGATGAATCCCTGCTCGAATCTTCGACTCAATACGATCTGGAAAACATCGCCGCGATGGCAACTCTGGATACCGCGTTTTACCATATCCTTGTACTCGTCATCAGTGAGGTTAGACGACTCCGCTCCTTTCATCGTAAAAGGATACACCGGCACGTCCTTGCTATAAATTAGTGACTCAACTGATGAAACATCGCTCTCGAGTCCCGGTAAAATATTTTCGCAGATAATGAGCTCATCCTTGAAGTGATTGATGGCGATCACATATTGGTAGAGGCGATAGCGGATAAGAGGGATACTCGTTAATGGAGAATCTCCCGGACCTCGTTCAAGACTGATCGGCGGCAAATTGACATCATCAAAGAAACGCACCGCATCATAACTCGTATATCCGAAAAGCCCCTGGGCAAACTTCGCTTCCTTAGTTTCATTTGTAACGGGCTCGAAGCGCTGGAGAAATTCGGCGAGCATCTTCGGAACATCCGAGGGCCGTTGGATAACTATTCTTTCGGCCTTCCCCGCTGGCAATTTAAACTCGATGCTGTTCATGGAGGTAACTTCTATGCCTCCAATGGCGTTGATGCAAATGAATGAGTAGCTGTTTTCCGCTACATGATGGTCCGTGCTCTCGAGCAGGATGGTATCACGGAACCTGTCTCGCAATCGAAGATAAATGCCAACGGGAGTGAACACGTCGGCGAGTAGTTTCTTACAATTCGTATTTATGCTAATCTTTTTCATGCCCCTTTTCGGGATTTATTTTTATGATGTTCAGACCAAGTTGTTAAGCTATTAGAAACAAAAAACCCCGACACTGCCGGGGTTCTGAATATATGTTTATGACAAACATGTTAATGACAGTACAGCACCCCTACGATTGAGAATGCCACCACCACTGATTGTTTGATTTTACCGTTGCCATTGCTACAAATATAAAATCAAAATCAATATGAGCAAATTCTTTTTACATTTAACACATGAAGCGATTGTGTCAATTGATTCTTTTGAGCGGCCTGATACCTCTTAGTCTGCCTGCACAATCGCCAGACACTACCATCAACGGTGTTTACATTGGCTTCAATTACTCTCCCCAGATATTTCCCGAATACTGGCGAGCCGCCCCTATCAGTGCATATGGCGAAAAACTACAGCCCGATGAGATCAGGCGTAGCAGGGTCATTGTAAGCAAAGCTTTAGCGAAATATCCAGAGGCAGCCCTCTCGCACGTAAAGGCGACTTATTTCCTCCGACAAATGAAATTCTTCAATGTTCCATACGGTGGAACTAATTCAACCGACGGAATTTATCTTGTCAACCAGGGTGCAATGAAGGGCTATACCGACCTGTATCTCGAACAGACTTTTCATCACGAGTATTCGAGTATACTTCTTAGGAAGTTTGCTCGCTTCCTGGATACTACGGGTTGGAAGAATGCGAACATGGCGGGATTTATATACAACGATCCGGAAAACGGTGTCGGTGCCATTCGCAATAACCAGTCTTCGCAGGTTCTCGATTCCACGTTGTGCCAATTAGGATTACTCACGCAATACGGTGGGTCGAGTTTAGAAAATGATGTCAATACCTTCGCGCAAAATTTATTCTGCGCGGACGTCAACTTCTGGAATTTTGTGGACCGATATCCAAGGATAAGGAAGAAGACGGCGCTGCTAATCCGTTTTTACGAAACGATTCACCCATTGTTCACAGAAAAATATTTCAGATCCCTGGAGACATTATAGAAATCATGGTAATACAACACAAGAAAATTGGGGACAAAGGCCTGTTCTTCGCAGAACAGGACGGACACATACTTGCTGAGCTTTCGTATTCCAGTCCGGCGAACGATCGTATGGTCATTGAGCATACCGAAGTCAGCGAAGAGTTGAAAGGAAAGAAGGTAGGAAACAAACTCGTACATACTGCGGTTGCCTATGCCCGGGAGCACAAACTCAAGATCGTTCCACTTTGTAGTTTCGCTAATGCAGTTTTCAAGAGGGATCCAGAGTTGAAGGATGTGCTCTATGAGTAGGTTGTTGTTGCAAGCCAAGCTCGCAATGACGACGCTTAGCTGCCTCCGTCAACAACTTTCAAGCTAAAACATCATATGAAAAGAAGAGATTTCATCACTGCCGGCACACTCGCGACTGCCTCCGTACTCGCTGTTTCCTGCAATTCTAATGTTCCTGCAGATACAAAGGCTCCCGGTGTGGATGACAAGGCTGCTGCTTTTGAATTGGATGAACAGTCCGTTCAGTCGTTACAGGAGAAGATGAGAAGCGGAGCGTATACATCAGCCGGCATTACTAAGCTCTACCTCGACAGGATCGATGCGATCGACAGGAATGGTCCATTATTGAAGTCGGTGATTGAAATAAATCCTGATGCCATCGCTATAGCAACAACACTGGATGAGGAAAGGAAATCCGGTAAGACCAGGGGACCCTTGCACGGCATACCAATACTGATCAAAGACAACATCGATACCGGGGATAAGATGCAGACTACGGCAGGCGCGCTGGCTATGTCGGGTCACATAGCTCCGAACGATGCGTTCGTGGTAAAGAAATTAAGAGAAGCTGGTGCGGTCATACTCGGCAAGACTAATCTAAGCGAGTGGGCAAATTTTCGTTCGACACAATCCTGCTCTGGATGGAGTAGCCGCGGAGGGCAAACGAAGAATCCTTATGTCCTCGATCACAATCCTTGCGGTTCAAGTTCGGGTTCGGGCGTCGCGGTAGCAGCTAATCTCTGCGCGATTGCAGTAGGTACTGAAACGGATGGTTCGGTCACCTGCCCCGCATCCGTAAATGGAATCGTAGGTCTCAAGCCTACGGTGGGGCTAGTGAGTCGTAGCGGAATTATCCCCATATCCGCTACGCAGGATACTGCCGGTCCAATGGGAAGATCCGTTGCGGACGTAGCGTTGTTATTGGGAGCGATGATTGGTATTGATGAAGAGGACGAGGTAACAAAGGAGAGCGCAGGAAAGGTCCATGCCGATTATACGAAGTTCCTCGATGCCAGCAGCCTGAAAGGAAAGCGGATAGGCATCGACAAGAAACCACAAGGAAAGAATCATTACATGCATTCGCTGTCTAAGACAGCGGTGGAAATTCTCAAGCGGCAGGGAGCCGAAGTAATCGAGGTTGAGTACTTTGACAAGATCTCGGCCTTCGGTGAGTCGGAGTTCGACGTGTTGCAATATGAATTCAAGGATGGCCTCAACAAATATCTTGCGTCTCATAAAGCGCCTATGCAGTCGCTGAAAGATGTGATTGCATTTAATGTTGCTAACGAAGACAAAGCCATGCCTTACTTCAAGCAGGAAACTCTTGAAAGTTCGGAGAAGAAAGCGGGACTTGACAGCAAAGAATATAAAGAGGCGCTAGGTAAAAGTTATACAGCCTCGAAAAAAATACTCGACGATGTGATGGCAGCAAACAAACTGGATGCGATCTGCGGACTAACGATGGGACCGGCATGCAGCATCGATATGATCTATGGTGATCGTTGGGGTGATGTGTTCCTGACGATGCCTGCCGCTGTGACTGGCTACCCCCACATATCCGTCCCAGCCGGAATGGTCTACAGCCTGCCGGTTGGACTTTCCTTTTTCGGGCCCGCGTATAGTGAGTCTGTGTTGATTGGAATCGCCTATGCTTATGAGCAGGCAGCGAGGAATCGACAGGTGCCGGAGTTTAAGGTGGCGTTTCTCGCCTAAGTAGGTTACGATATTCAGGTTTAAGGGTTTGAGAGTTTAAAGGTTTAAAAGTTGGGTCACTCAAATCCGGTGACAACTGACTACGTAATATTTATGCAATCGTCCGTTATCGTGCATCAATAAAATCATGACAAATCTTTTCCTCCTCCTGCCCTGGATACTATTCGGCAATACGGCCGCTCCCGACCCGAGTTGTAGTTGCAACGACATGGGTCCATTTTTAACTGTATCAAACAATGCACCAGTGATTGCACTGGTAAAAGTGAACAGGTTTCTCACGACGAAGCAGATGAATATAGGTGAGGGCGAAACGGCGATTCCGCTGTCTATGGAAGTGGAAATTGTCGATATCTACAAAGGCAGCGAAGAGAGAAAGCGGGTTACCGTATGGGGTGACAATGGCATTCTTTGCAGGCCGTACCTTACTTCGTTTACTAAAGAGGAGTTTTTTGTCATCGCGTTATCAAAGGTTGGCACTGGCCGGGGACACGGCGATGAAAAACTCACCGATTATTTTATTAATGGATGCGGGACTTATTGGCTGAAGACCGATAAGGCCATTAAATTGGCGACTGGAAGGATCTCGGAAAGCAAAAATGAAATGACTCTTGGAGAACTAAAGGAGCGGGTCGGAAAGTCAGAATGGGAGACCGAAAGTCCGAAAGACCAACTTAATTTTCGAACTCGCTTTTAGTTCTCGAACATCAGGAAGGTCTTTCGGACTTCCGGTCTTTCGGACTTTCGGACTAAATTTTATTATACTCAAAATTGAAACCCATGCACAGCGCTCGCAAACCGATAGTGAAAGCAATGGTGGTGGGCATTTTTATTTTGTGGATCATTGCCTTTGTCACTTATCGATCGGGTGGATTCGATCGTATTGCTGATGCTGAGGCGACCGAGGAAATTGATAAAGATATCGCCTCCAAGTCAAGTAGCGACGATAGCATCGCCAACGGATTGCTAGATGTCGAACAAGCCATGCTGATGCCTGGCTCTAAGTCTATAATGTTGTCAAATGAAACCTCGTTGGAGAAACTTCGATTAAAAGTTTCCCCACCCATTCTTACGCATGGTAACAATGAAGTTTCGGAAAATGCTAACGAGATATCCGGAAACGAATCCTATCCTGCGTTGGATAGTCCACGTGTTGTGACTGCAGATAGCATCTTGAAACGTGATACCCCCGTCATGATGGTTAGTACCAAGTCTGGTTACATTTTCCGACCCCGCGATCTGAGAGTGAGAAAGTCTAAAGCAAACAAACGAAAAACGGAAAAGGCTACACCCGACACTACAAAAGAAACGCCGTCAGCCCCTCGAAGACTAATGTCGGGCTCGAAGTCAAGCCCCATCATTGAAACACCTAAAAAGAAGGATACGTCAGCAAAAGTCGAATAACTTATTCCTACGGATATGAACTACTATGAAATTTCCATAGCTACCGGCCTTAGCTTCTTGCTCCTGGTATTGGTGTTTCTCCCGATGGAACGGGTATTTCCTGCCAAAGCTAATCAGCGATTCCTTCGACCAAACTGGATGCTTGACCTTTGTTTCTTCCTGGGCCAATACCTTCTTTGGGGCGGAGTTGTGATTTGGGTACTGAATAGGTTTGGCTTCTGGATCGATGGCATTGTACCTGGTTCATTTCGAACCACCGTGGCATCGCAACCATGGTGGCTACAGGTGATAGAAGTTATTGTTCTCAGTGACTTTCTTGTTTATTGGGGTCACAGGTTACAACATAAGTTTGAATTCCTATGGAGATTTCATAAGGTCCATCATAGTTCGGAACATCTCGACTGGCTCGCGGCGCATCGGGAGCATCCGATTGATACAATTTATACTGTCGGAATCATCAATCTGCCTGCCTTTATTCTTGGCTTTTCATTGGAGACCATTGCGGGACTTATTGCATTTCGCGGCATCTGGGCCATTTACATTCATTCGAATGTGAGAATGCCGATAGGTTTCCTGCGTAAAATTATCGGGGCACCTGAACTGCATCACTGGCATCATGATCTCGACAGGAAGGCCGGCAATTATGCGAACATTTCTCCTCTGATGGATATTCTTTTTGGAACATACAACTGTCCTGATAAAGAGCCGGAGAAATTCGGGATATCGGAACCTTTTCCTAAAACGTATGTGGGACAGTTGATCCAACCCATGCTTCCAGGATTTAATATTAATAAACTAGTAGCTCAACCGGGCGATGTCACGCAAATTGATAAGCATCAGGAAGAGACCGACGTTCATGAGATACCGGCAACTGAAAATCTCATACCTTTTCCCTTGCGAAATTCCTAAGAGATGTGGCTGTCACGAATGCCCTTAAACCAAAGTTTCACCTCTGTCGCCGAATCATTTAGGTTCCGGGAAAATATACTGTTCTCCGAGAAGATCTACCAGTCATATCATTGCGACGAACACTATTCTGGACTTGGCCTTTTCGCAATGACACATGGGGTAGGTCAATTTAATATAAATAGCGGGCATGAGGAATTAGGCCCCGGAGAGTGCGTGGTGATCAATTCCCAATCGAGGCTCTCAATGGAGACATCTGATGAATATTCCTACCCGGTCTTCTTACTCTTTCATTCGGAACTTCCTGGGATCGTCGCGGGTAGTCTTTTTTTTAGAGATGAGCAACTGCTTGATCACCCTGCGCAGATCGTAGTGCCCGACTTAAGCATTCTTGAGCGAGTGCAGCCTCTTGACGAGAAAATGAGTATGAAATTGAACTTGTTGACTTCAATGGGTGGTGGCTCATCCTCCTTTGCTGCGATGAAGACCGATGCCATCGTACGTTCCATTCTCGAGGACATTTTTCTAAAATACAACCTGGACCACCGCCTATCTTCGGGGCTCCCGGTTTTGAAAAGATCGACGAGGCTGGAACTGTATAAGCGACTGTGCCGCGCAAAAGATCTCATCGATGCCAATTATTACCAGGATCTAACGCTTGATGTACTTGCAGAGGTTGCTTGCATGAATAGCCAACACTTTCTCCGATCATTCAAAAATGCATTTAACCAAACTCCTCATCGATACCTTATGCATATAAGGCTCGAAAACACCAAACGATTGTTGCTGTCTGGATCTATGACCGTCCAGGAGATTGCGAGAGCGTGCGGCTGGGAAAGTCTCCCGACATTTAGCAGGCTATTCAAACTGCATTATGGAATATGCCCCACTAAATTGAGAAAATCCAGATCCACAAATTGTCAGTTTTGAATAAATTTCGACCACTGCTACTTCATAGTTTTGAAAAAATCATCTTCAATGAGTACCACAGCAATCAACTGGAGCAGCTTCAAACTACGAGTTAATATCAAGAAAACTATTGAGGAATTGTATTCTAACTGGACCACACCACAAGCACTTGAAAGCTGGTTTCTTCGGGAAGCGGTGTTTGTCGATGCTGACGGTAAGGAGCGATCAAGGTCAGCATCTGTACAGAAAGGTGATACCTATACATGGCGCTGGCACGGCTACCCAGATGATGTAAAGGAGACAGGGATCGTACTAGAGGCGAATGGCTCCGATCTGTTTCGTTTTAGCTTTTCACTTGGGTGCCCGGTGACGATCCAAATCTATCCTGAGGCTGGTGAAACGATAGTTGAATTAATGGAGAGTGACCTTCCAACGGATGATAAAACAACATCGGGACACTTCGTTGGCGATTCGCGTGGATGGATATTCTACCTCGCAAACCTCAAGTCGATTGTAGAAGGTGGAATTGATTTAAGGAACAAGAACGTTAACATTCGGGATGTAATTACTTCCTAGGAGGCCGAATTTCAAGTCATGACAAACGTTGACCGCAGATTTTCATGATTTTTTATGATTCACAGGATTGAACCCTAATTCTAATTTCTCATTGTTATCGAGGAGTTTCTATTAAATAATTTATCCTACTTATCATAACTATCATGATGATCTGCGGGCCTTCTCTCCCATTGTCTTTCTCCATTCCTCAACACCTTTCTTATTATAGATAATAATAGCAGTTATTCTATTGTTAGTATCGTATCGCTTCCAATCCCCAGTGCGTACACCATTGCGGTAAGCCCCCTGGACATAACTTCCGGTTGCCTCTTTATGGATCCACAGTCCCTCTCGCAAACCGTTGTTGTAATAGCCTGAATCCTTCACGAGTCCATTCGAATAGAAATTCATATACAGACCATGATGAAGACATTCGTCAAAGAGAGGCCTATAACTATTACCTGGAGTAATATTATTCTTTACAGCGTCCTGAAGTGAGTAGGAATATTTACGCTGGTCGGAGAAAGAGAATGAGTATCCTGCGCGGAGGTAATGCACTGCCTGCACGCGATTCTTCTTGTATATTCTTGTGAGCGGATAGCCGGAATAACGAGGGTGATTGCGCCGAATCTCATCTTTGACCCGCAATAGTTTTGTTGCATCATAATTACGAATAGCAAGTAGGCCGCCCCCTGCACTCCAATGTTTCCATTCACCCGTAGGAACTCCCTTGAAGAAACTGCCGCTATCGCATAGGCGTTGATTAGTGTACCAACTCTGCCAACTTCCATGTAAACGATTTCTCTTTATATAACCACTGTATCGTGCCATCTCAGTCGATTCTGAAATGACTTCGCCATCCTTTGGTAATTCCAACCATTGATTTTCCCCGGGAGTCGTCGAGACACTCTTCACACTATTTTCTGAAAGGAATGTTTGAACAGGATCGTCAGCATTGGAAAGCTGGGAAAATGAGATGCTGCAAAACAACATCCCGATACCTGTACTGAGGAAGTACTTTATCATATTAGCAAGCAATTACTGCAATTTAAAATATTCTGCAGAAACTGCTGGTGAGGACTTCTACTACAAAACCCCGGCCATTCATTAATCTTTGTAAATTTTCACCGAACGCTCAGCGGAGCCATTGTTTTCTTTAATAAATCCCCGATACATGCCTTCTGTGCAAAAAGGAAGGGCAATATTTCCATTTTTATCAACGGCGATGAGCCCACCGTCTCCTCCCAAACCGGGTAGTCGTTTCATAATCATCTCCGTCGATGCGGATTTTAGTGACATCTTTCCAAACTCCATCATATCACTTATGGTCTTGGCCATCACCAGCCTGATGAAATATTCACCCCAGCCAGTGCCGCTTATCGCTACCGTTGAATTATTAGCATAGGTCCCTGCACCGATTATCGGGGCATCACCCACTCTTCCGAATTTCTTATTCGTCATGCCGCCAGTACTTGTTGCTGCTGCAAGATTGCCATGCCGATCGAGCGCTACCGCTCCTACTGTTCCATACTTATCGTCGTTGTTCGATTTCTGTCTCAAGCCAGTCGATCCCTTGATATCTTTCAGTAATTCTTTAGTGGGGTGATAAGTACTGT
Organism: Chitinophagaceae bacterium; assembly: GCA_014379965.1. Lineage (GTDB taxonomy): Bacteria > Bacteroidota > Bacteroidia > Chitinophagales > Chitinophagaceae > VBAT01. Next base: position 17,390 of record JACMKU010000044.1, on the reverse strand, counting down.
CCGTATTCATAGTGTCACCAGGGCGTACCAATGAGTCTGCAGATTTTCTGGCGCCATCGATCTGCTTGTATATAGCATTCAACCCGGTGTTGATTGCTTCGGTCTGGCGTCGAATCGTAGCATCAAGAGAATCCTTTTGTCTCGCATTCTGAAGGCCACGCCACCTATCCTCGGTGTAGAAATAAGAGGGATCAACGATTTGCAAACCTTGTTGCTGCGCAAACTTCTCCGCCCCCTTGCCTGTCATCATCACATGCGGGCTCTTCTCCATGACCGCTCGCGCAGCACTAATCGGATTTCTTATCGTGGTGACACCTGCCACCGAGCCCGCCGCGAGCGTTCGCCCATCCATGATCGCAGCATCGAGTTCATTCTTTCCTTCGTTGGTGAAAACCGCTCCCTTTCCCGCATTGAATAGGGGGTTATCCTCCATAAACCGGACGGCAGCCTCTACCGCGTCGAGAGCACTACCGCCTTTTTTTAGAATAGCATAACCTGCATCGAGCGCCAGGTCCAGCGCATCCCGGTAAGCTTTTTCCTTCTCCGGGGAAATCTGGCTCTTGAGTAGAGTGCCTGCTCCCCCGTGAATCACGAGTACGAATTTGCTGTTAAGACTGTCCTTCCCTTTTTGCGAATGGGCTTCGATAAGAAAGAAAAGTGAAAAAAGGATGAGCAGTTTCTTCATGTTGGGAATTTTGAGCAATTTACAATAATGGGATGTCCTGTGATTGAATTCCCGTGTGGAGCAGATGCGGCAAAAGCCTCATTATCTCATGAATTTTTACGATATCTCCCGTAGCGGCAAGGTTTAACACGACCTTGGTATTGATTTTGCGCAAAGCGGGCAATTCTCTCTACTTTTACAACTAAATAGCTGAACCTGAGGAAATTCAAAAAAATACTACTGTGGTTTTTCCTTTCATTGCTGTTTCTCATCATAGCATTGTGGATATTTATTCAAACACCCGGGGGACAGCACTGGACTGCCCGGCAGGTAATGAGTCGCCTATCCACGGATCTTCAGACTAAAGTAGAGATCAAAGGCGTCAGCTTTTCTCTGTTCAATAAGATGCATCTCGAAGGTGTCCTGATCGAGGACAGACTGCATGATACTCTCCTTTATGCCGGCCAGGTAAACGTGCGGATCACCGATTGGTTCTTTCTGAAAAAAAATGTCGAGCTGAAATATATTGGGTTGGAAGACGCAATCATTAATATGCAACGAAGTGATTCCATTTGGAACCACCAGTTCATCATGGATTACTTCACGACTCCCGGATCAACTAAAAAGAAGAAAGGCGGTATCGAGTTTAGCCTCAGAGAGGTCGACCTTAAGAATGTAAATTTTAACCAGAAAGATGCATGGATTGGAAAGAATATCGTGGCATCTATAGGCTCACTCTCTTTGGATGCGAAAGACCTTAATTTCTCGCGGCGGCTGATAACCATCAACGCGCTCACGCTGGTGAATCCAGTTTTTCAACAATTCAGCTATTCCGGAAAACGACCTACTGTCGTTCGCGCCGAATTTCCCAAACCGGTCGACTCACTCCTCAAGTGGAATACGGATGGCTGGGTGATCAAGTTGAATAAGCTAGATATTACTAATGGCTTGTTTAAGGACGATAAAGAATCGACCGGGCCTATATTGACCGGCTTCGATGGGAAACACGTTGCGTTCAGCGATATCACGGGCTCATTCAAGAATCTCATCTGGGAAAAAGACACCATTACGGCAACAATAGACCTGCGTACGAAAGAGCGAAGTGGGTTTGAGATAAAGAAGCTTGCGGCTAACATGAAGATGACGCCAAACGAGATGGCCTTTGATGACTTTTTATTACAGACCAACAATAGCGTGATCCGGAATTTTTACCGCATGAGTTATGCTGACTTCAGTGACATGGGCGATTATATTCACAAAGTGAAAATGCAGGCGCACTTCGAAAACTCCGAAATAGATAGTGATGACATCGCCTACTTCGCTCCAGCAATGAAAACATGGAAGAAGAAGATAAATCTTAGGGGAAATGTGAGAGGGACCGTCGACGACCTGATCGGCAAAGACATGGTGATCAAGGCTGGCAACAACACTTCGCTCAATGGAGACATCAGTCTCACCGGACTCCCCGATATAACCCGGACATTCATCGATTTCAAGGCTAATGATTTTAGAACTACTTACGCGGACGCAGCTACGTTCGTTCCCGCGATTAGGAAAGTGGATAAACCTGACTTACGAAAGCTTCAGTTCATTCGCTTTACAGGAAGCTTTACGGGATTTATCCGTGACTTCGTGACCTATGGAACCGTGCAGACTAATCTAGGCACCGTGAAAAGTGACCTGAATATGAAACTGCCTGCCGGCCAGGAACCTGTTTACTCCGGAACGATATCAACTGACCTGTTTCGCCTGGGAACTTTTCTTGGAGATCCCAGGATTGGATCGATTTCGATGAATGGATCGTTAAAAGGAAGGGGGTTCAGTGAATCATCGCGCAAGGCTGACATAGATGGAAAGATCCGCTTCGTAGAATTCAAAGACTACCGATATAGCAACATCACAGTGAAAGGAAAGCTTGATAAGAAATTGTTCGACGGCGTGGCTTCGATAAACGACCCCGAGGCGGAACTCACGCTAAATGGATTGATCGACTTCAATAGCAAAGTTCCCGTATTCAATTTTATCGCTGATGCCAGGAAAGCAAACCTTAAGAAACTCAATCTCACGAATGACGATATCAGTTTCACAGGAAAGTTCAAATTGGACTTTACCGGAGACAACATCGATAATTTCCTGGGTTATGCGAATATCTCCGAGGCCTCGCTTTCCCGCAATGGTGTGCCTCTCCCATTCGACTCGCTGATCCTGTCTTCCGAATATAGCAACGGTATAAAGACATTGAAGGTCCGTTCGAACGAATTCGACGCATCGATCACCGGAGAATTTGCTATTCGCGACTTACCCGACGCGTTCAAGCTGATGTTAAACAGATATTATCCTGCGTACATCAAGCCCCCACGACGAATGCCAGAGAATCAATCATTCGCCTTCGAGATTAACACGCTTTATATTGACGAATATGTGAAGCTCATGGATAGTACGCTATCCGGTTTTAACAATAGCCACATAGCTGGCCGCCTTAATACGAATAATAATGAGCTCGTCCTCGACGCTGATGTGCCCCAGTTCAAGATCAAGAGCTATAATTTCGATAATGTAAAATTGGCCGCGAAAGGTACGCGCGATAGCCTCTCCTTGTCAGGGAGTGCATCAAACATCAACATCAGCGATAGCCTCAATATACCGCTTGCGATTTTCCAAATCAATGCGAGGAATGATTCGTCGCAGGTAAGCCTATTTACTGGTGCCAACCAGGCAATCAATAAAGCTAGCTTAAACGCTATGGTACTCACCTATGACAATGGAGTGAGGATTGAATTCGATCCTTCCAATTTCATAGTCAATGGAAAAACATGGACGATCGACGACAATGGAGAACTCGAGTTTAGAAGAAACGTTCCTGCTAGTGGACAGTTGGTATTAAGGGAGAGCAACCAGGAGATCAGGGTCAGGACAAAACTTTCCGAGTTTGGTGACTGGAACGATCTCGTAGTAGATTTGAAGACGGTCAATCTCGGAGACTTCTCTCCATTCTTTGCACCGAAGAGCCGACTCGAAGGTCTTATTTCCGGCAACATACTGGTAGAAGACCCAATGAATAACCTGGTGATCACTGCCGATGAGATAATGGCGCAAGGGTTCAGGTTAGACAATGATTCGATCGGCGACACGAGGATTACGAATATCTTATATGAGAATAAAACGAAAAGGCTGACTGGAAAAGTTAACACGCTCAACCAGGAAAACAATCTCGCGGCCGACATTGATCTCTATTTCGACAAAGCACGTAGCAATGAAAATAAGATAGCGCTTAAAGCAAAGAACTTTCAATTGAGTATCCTGCAACGTTTTCTCGGAAATCTTTTCTCAGATATCCAGGGTTATGTAACCGGCGACTTCGACCTGCTCGGTGAATTCACTAGCCTCGAGGTAGTAGGGAAAGGTCGAGTAAAAGATGCGGGATTAAAAGTCAACTTCACCCAATGTTTTTACGAGATACAGGACACTGACATTGAGATGAAGGCCAATGAGATCAAACTCGATGGAATTGTTTTGACGGATCCAGTCTCCGGCAATCCAATTTACCTCAGTGGTGGCATTGAACATACCTCGTTTCGCGATATGTTCTATGACCTCACAGTATCGACCCGGAAACCTGGAACGCTCGACCCTTTAAACAACCGGCCGATATTATTACTCAATACAAGTTATAAGGATAACAAGCAGTTTTATGGTAGAGTAAGAGGGACGGGTTCGTTTTCATTGTCCGGGCCCCAATCTGAAATGTATATGAAGATCGATGCTATTGCATCGTCTACAGATAGCAGTACGATCACTATTCCATCTTCCGAAAACCGGGAGTCAGGTATCGCCGATTTCCTTGTAGAAAGGAAATACGGTAGGGAAATGGTCGATTCCGCATTTGTTGCCAGTAGCTCGAACATCACCTACGATGTCGACGTGACTGCCAATCCGAAAGTTACCGTGAGAGTTGTATTGGATGATCTTACAGGTGACGAGATCAAGGGTAAAGGTTCAGGCTCGTTGCGTATACGATCCGGAACGAATGAGCCACTTAGTATACGCGGCAAGTATGACATCGAGGAAGGTGACTACCTGTTTACCTTCCAGTCATTCTTCAAGAAACCATTTAAGTTACGCAGTGGAGCCGATAACTATATTTCATGGACTGGTGATCCTTACGATGCGCAGATCAACTTCGAAGCTACCTATACAGCCGTCAACGTAAGCTTCGCTCCTCTCGCATCTGCCCAGTATATCGATCAATCGTTCGCAAGACAGAGAGAAGATGTATTCGTAGTGGTAAATCTTACAGGCGAGCTGTTCAAGCCTAAGTTTAAATTCGCGCTCGACTTTCCACCAAATAGTATCACGAAGAATAATTTCGAAGTTGCCTCTAATATCCAGCAGATGGAGAATAACGATAACGAAATCAATCGGCAGGTAACCTATTTGATCGTGTTCAATAGTTTTGCTCCACCGGAAAATAGTTCGGCTAATGGGTTAGGCTCTGCATTGGGGGAGTTTACGAATAGCACTATCTCGAGTATATCGGGTTTGTTCTTCAACGAGATCAATCGCAAGCTCAACAGCGAGCTGGCGAAGATCCTCAAGACGGATAATGTAACAGTAAACATTAGCGGTTCGGTATACAATCGTAATTTGTTGAGTGATCAGACAAACTCCGGCTTCGGATTTAACCAGGGAAATGTGAATGTGAATGTTCCTATCTCGCTCTTCAAGGATCGCTTCATCCTTACTCTTGGAAGCACTTTGGACGTGCCGCTTCAATCAACTATTCAACAAAACGTACAGTTCTTACCCGATGTTACTGCGGAATGGCTCATCAATCCGAGCGGAACCATCCGGGCGAGTTTCTTCTACAGACAAAATCTCGATTACCTGACGAGCAACTCCACAGGTGCCGCCCGCAACAAACGTTCCGGTGCGAGCATTGCCTATCGAAGGGAATTTGACACGGTAGGCGAACTTCTAAGGGGAGGCAGGCCAAAGAAATCAAAGCAGGTGCCGAAGCAGCTGCAACCACCACCAGCGAATACTGACACGATTAAAACGGTTGGACCGGCGCCCGGAATTGGAAATTGAGTGTGGTTAGTATTAAAGGCTAGTGGGAAGTGGCTAGTGGGGACTTAAACTCGTTACTTCATATGCCCTCGCGTACCTGTCATTAACCTCGAATTTAGATTCTCGATTCACGGCAATCACGTTTACCTATTGCTATAATAATTTACAGTGGAGACAAAGATTGTTATGATACAGCACATGAACTAACGAGTTTAAGTCCCCACTAGCCACTAGCTACTTCCTACTAGCCCCTTATACTAGCCTCTAGCTTCTATACGGAATCATGCCCCAACTTATCCCTCTTCGTTTGCAAATAGCGTTCATTGTGGGGGTTTGACTGGATGACAATAGGAACATTTTCGACGATCTCAAGGCCGTAGCCGATGAGGCCGACACGTTTCTTGGGATTGTTGCTCATTAGCTTCAGTTTGTTTATTCCAAGGTGACGAAGCATTTGGGCACCTACACCATAATCCCGCTGGTCGGTCTGGAAACCAAGGTGAAGATTGGCTTCCACTGTATCCATTCCTTCTTCCTGAAGGCGGTAAGCTCTCAGTTTGTTGAGGAGACCGATACCCCTGCCCTCCTGGTTCATATATAGTATGGCACCTTTACCCTCCTGGTGCACCATCTGCATAGCCCTGTGCAATTGGTCGCCACAGTCACAACGCAGGGAGCCTAAAATGTCGCCAGTAAAGCAGGATGAGTGAACGCGAACCAATACAGGCTCATCTTTTTCCCAATCCCCTTTTATAAGTGCAAGGTGTTCATTAGTAGAGTTTTTCTCGCTGAAAGCGATAAGCTTGAAGTCGCCATATTTGGTTGGCATATCAACCCGCACAATCTCTTCGATCAGTGAATCCCTCTTAAGACGATATTCAATGAGATCCTTGATGGAAATGAGTTTGAAGTCGAATTTTTTGGCTACTTCAATCAATTGTGGCAGCCTCGCCATGCTGCCGTCATCATTCATAATCTCCACAAGCACACCTCCATATGGAGGAGGAAACCCGGCGAGTCGTGCGAGATCGGTCGTTGCTTCCGTATGGCCCGCACGGCGGAGAACTCCGCCCTTTTTTGAGCGAAGCGGAAATATATGTCCCGGCCTCCCGAGATCACCCGGCACGGTTCTATAATCGATGAGCGCTTTAATGGTCTTGGCCCTATCGTGGGCAGAAATGCCGGTTGTGCAGCCATGCCCAAGCAGGTCGACTGATACAGTAAATGCTGTTTCGTGGAGTGCGGTATTGTTGTTGACCATCAGGTCTAATGCGAGTTCCGAGCATCTTTCTTCGGGGAGTGGGACGCAGATCAGACCCCGTCCATGTTTGGTCATGAAGTTGACGACTTCGGGCGTAATGCTCGCCGCCGCGGCAATGAAATCTCCCTCATTTTCGCGGTCTTCGTCATCAACAACGATCACCAATTTTCCGTCACGGATATCCTGGATGGCATCCTCAATCGAATCGAACATGTTATTAATAATTTATACAAAGATAGAAACAAATAAAACTAGGTAAAGGTTGCCTTGGGCAACGCAGCAAAGATGTGCGCCGATCTGTCTTTTATCAAGGGTTTCCTGCAATCATGATTTGTTAATATTTGTCTATATTTATTTTTGGAATATTCCCTTTCTTTGCACTTAATTCAGAAAACAAACTAATATGCTTAAGAGAATTATCCCGGTAATTGCTTTATTCCTGGCATTTCCCCTCATGATGATGGGCCAGGTTACTACTTCAAGTCTTGCGGGAACAGTATCCGGGGCTAATAATGAACCGCTGGTTGGTGCGACTGTCACTGCAACACACTTGCCCTCCGGAACCAGATATGTCACTATTTCAAAGGGCGGCGGACAGGTAAACATTCAGAATATGCGGGTGGGCGGTCCCTATAGGATCGAGATCAGCTTTGTAGGGTTTGAAACCGATAAACTTGAAGAGGTTTACCTTAAACTGGCTGAATCTTTCCTTTTAAGCAGTCAACTGAAGAGCACTGCAGGCACGCTAGAGACCGTAGTTGTAGCCACAACAGGTCGCAGGAATACCATTTTGAATCCAAACCGCACTGGTTCGGTGACGAACATTGGTCTTCGCCAGATTCAACAATTGCCGACTGTAACACGTAACCTAAATGACTTTACCCGTGCGACTCCTCAATCAAACGGAGCAGCAATCGGAGGTGGTAACTACAGGCAGAATAACTTCACGATCGATGGGGCCGACTTCAATAACAGCTTCGGTATTGGAACAAACCTTCCTGCTGGTGGATCCCCAATATCAGTAGACGCGATCGAAGAAATATCAGTAAGCCTTACTCCTTTCGATATTCGCCAGACTGGCTTCATCGGAAGCGCAATCAACGCGGTAACTCGTGCGGGTACGAATAACTTCTATGGTACGGCTTATAAGTATTTCCGTACGGAAAAGCAGAGGGGTGATCAGGTTGGTAAAACGACCTTCGCTCGCCCCGTGGAAGAGTTTGACCAGTTTGGTTTTAGCGTGGGAGGTCCGATCATTCGCAACAAATTATTTTTCTTCTTCAACTACGAAGACGAGCAGCAACCAAAGAGCATTCAAAACAGGTTCGCTTCCACGCCAACGGCTCCTTTCGGAAGCACAACTAACATAGCGCGGCCAACCGCGGATTCACTGAACTACATTCGTCAATACCTTTTTGACAACTACGATTACGTAACAGGTCCGTTTGATGGTTATGTTCCGGATATCGCCAGGACGAAGATCATGGGTCGTATCGATTGGAACATCAGTGATAAACACCGTTTCAATATTCGCTATAGCCAGGTAGAAGGCGGAGAGCCCAATCCTCCAAGTACTTCTGTTGGCGGAGCTGGATCAGTAGCAGGCGCTACTGGTACGCGTACAGACATTACAGCGCTCTGGTTCAAAAACTCTAACTACTACCAGGGAGCAAACTTCTATTCAGCAGCGGCTGAGTTGAATTCAAATTTTGGAAAATTCGCAAACACCCTTCGCGGAACATTTACCAATCAAAACGATTCCCGCAAGACTGATAGTGAAATCTTCCCATTCGTCGACATCATGAGCAGCGGAAATGGCGTAGCTACACAGGCCGGCTCTAACGTAGGCGTTCCTTATACATCATTTGGATATGAGCCTTTCAGTTTCGGTAACCTTCGTGAGGTGAAGATGTATTCTTTCGTAGACAACTTAAGCTGGAGGACAGGCAAGCACAGTTGGACAGTAGGCTTCCAGTTCGACCAGAGCGAGACCATCAACGGATTCCAGCGTTTCGCTACCAGCTACTATCGTTTTGCATCATGGGCTGATTTTGCCAGTGCATTGGATCCAAATCCTGCCAATCGCAAACTCCCTACGGATTTCGCGCTTACTTATTCATTACAACCCAATTTCGCTCCAGCTGTTTCCGCCTTTAAGTTCAGGCAGTATTCAGTTTACGGGCAGGATGAAATATCGATCAATAAAGACCTGAGGTTGACATTCGGTTTAAGATTAGATCTTCCTACTTATCCAGGAGTGCCACAGATCATCACGCATCCGCTGGTGCTGAATATGAATTTCGAAAACGGGGAAAAGGTGAACACAGGCAATCTTCCTGAGAAGAAAGTAATGTGGTCGCCACGTTTCGCATTTAACTGGGATGTTTATGGTGATCGTTCTATGCAGCTTCGTGGTGGTACAGGAGTATTCACTGGTAAGATTCCATTCGTTTGGATCGTGAGCCAGTCAGGTGACAACGGTATGATCCAGGTAACACAAGCATGGAATATGTACACTTCGACAGGATCTTTAAGCGGTGCTCCGCCTCCAGGACCTTTCAACCCCAATCCGAATGCATACCGTCCTGCAACTGTACCGGTAGCGGGTACCGTTGTTCCGCAGTCTGTCTCGGCACTTGATGGCGACTTCAAGAATCCACAGTCATGGAAGACGAGCCTGGCTATTGATAAGAGATTGCCCTGGGGAATGATAGCAACTTTCGAAGGAATCTATAATAAGGATATCAATACGGCATTTTTCAGAAGCCCCAATTATATCAAGCCAGTGCCCCTTAATGTGGCAGGTTATCCGGATAACAGACCCGTGTATGGTTCTACAGTCCAAACAAGGTTCATAAACACTTTGAATCCTGCAGGTGTTCCAACAACTAACGGCAACACCTCCTTCACCCCAGTTATCATCGACAACCAGAATAAGGGTTACTATGCTTCATTCACATTCCGAATAGAGAAACCATTCAGCAAAGGCCTGTTTGCATCAATCGCTTACACCAAGTCATTCGCATCTAACCTGCATGATGGCGGTGGCGACCAACCCCTTGGAGCGTACCAGAACACGCCGAATGTCTATGGTCTGAACACTCCTGCCCTTTCCTATTCACAATACGTAGTACCAGACAGGATCATCGCTTCTCTTTCTTATCGTAAAGAATATCTAAAACATCTCGCGACAACCGTTTCGTTCCTGTATCAAGGTTCGATCGATGGCAGGTTCTCGTATGTATATGGCGCAGACTTCAACAGGGATGGCGTTAATAACAACGATTTGATCTACATTCCCAAGGATGCACGCAATGCCTCAGAGATCACCTTTGTACCTAGTGCCAGCATTAATGGCGTCGTTTACTCAGCCGCAGAGCAAGCTCAGTTGTTCGAGAATTACATTACACAAGACAAATACCTGAGCAAACACAGGGGTCAGTACGCAGAAAGAAATGGCGGCCAGTACCCATGGCGCAACCAGGTAGACTTTAAGTTCATGCAGGACATCTTCGTGAAATCAGGCAAGTATCGCAACACGCTTCAATTCACGCTCGACATCTTCAACTTCGGCAACCTGTTGAACTCAAACTGGAGCAAGGTGAAGAGTCTTAATGCTGGTTCAATCCTGGTTCCTCAGAACCCTACGGCTCTGATCCCTGGTGGAACTGTTGTACCGACGTTTAGGTTAGCAACTGCCAACAACCAGATCGTTACAAGTACGTTCAGGGATAACGTGAGTGTGACTTCTACTTATTTTGCCCAGTTCGGCCTGAGATATATCTTCAATTAATCCAGGTTCACGATATAAAAAAGCCGCTCCAGATCGGGCGGCTTTTTCTTGTCCTATCTCCAGCGCCGTAGGTCCTTCACACTGAAGCTCCACTCGGGTGTGTCGATGACGCCGGTGTTATCAATTTGGTACCATGGACAAAGTCTGGCATCGATGGGATTTTTCACAACATGCATATCCTGGGCAGGCATGTATCCTTGCGCGAGCATGAATAGTTTTTGGCCACTTGTATTCACTGCCATATCTATTATAATCATAGCATGACCAGGTGATCCACCTTTGATTAATACATCTCCCGGTTGCATTTCCTCAATCGAAATTTGTCTCATTTCTTTATGCAGTGATATGGTCCCACAATACGCGAAAACTATCTCCAGGAACTTCTCGAGATCGACTCGTTTGTCTGTAGTAGTCTGCTGGGTGACGTATGTAACCAACCGATTACCAGAAAGGCGATAACGCGTGCCTTTACGCCATGCTGGAAACGATAGCGCAGTTCCATCAGTGGCCGTGAAGATGATTTTGTCTTCCTTCCCAGAGTGCAGGAAGTATTCTGTTCTTAGCCGGATGATGGCATCAGCGCATTGCTGAAGATTTTTTCTACCGACAGGTATGTCTACAACGGCAAACTGGGCCGACTGGTTCTCTTTCAATTCACCATTGTACAGATAGACCCGGTTGTCATTCTTCAATGGAAGCCGGCGTAACCAAATGGTGAAAGAGTCTCTCGCCGCAACGCGTTCATAGCCGGGAGGTGCAGGTATGGCGGAGATTGTAGTCGGTGCTACTTCGGGAGTGTTCGGAAGGATTGAGTGTTCCGCGTCCAATTGGCAAGCGGCAATAAGAGAGAAGATTGGAAGAAAATACAGTCGGTTCATATCGGTTAGGTTTGTTGATGAGAACCGATGGCAGTATCATTCCACAGTGTAAGGGTCTTTTATTATTGTTAATAATTCACAAACAGGAAATGTTGCCGTCATTGCGAGCGAAGCGAAGCAAATGGGTTATGAGTTATGGGTGTTCACATTCGCGTCTCTCGTCTCCCGTCTCCCGCCTCCCGCCTCCCGTCTCTCGTCTCCCGCCTCCCGTCTCTCGTCTCTCGTCTCCCGCCTCCCGTCTCTCGCCTCCCGTCTCTCGCCTCCCGCCTCTACTTCTGCCTCGCGTCCCTATCTTTGTCGATACAATAGGAACTATGAATATTGAATTCAACAAGTATGAGGATGCGATGAGGATGTCGTTGAGTGATATAAAGCGAAAGCTGGAGAAGATATACCAGGGAGGTGGGCCAAAGGCAATTAAGAAACAGAAGGAGAAGAATAAGCTCACTCCTAGAGAGAGGATAGCCTATCTGCTTGACAAGGATAAACCATTCGTAGAGATCGGCGCGTTTGCTGGATATGAAATGTATGAGGCGGAGGGCGGCTGTCCAGCCGGAGGTACTATTGCGGGCGTAGGATATGTTAGTGGCAGGCAATGTGTGATTCTCGCGAATGATCAGACGGTTAAGGCCGGCGCGTGGTTTCCTATTACTGGAAAGAAGAACCTTCGAATGCAGGAGATAGCGATGGAGAATCATCTGCCCGTTATTTACCTGGTCGATAGCGCCGGGGTATATCTTCCTATGCAGGACGAGATATTTCCAGATAAGGAACATTTTGGAAGGATATTTCGCAACAATGCACGGATGAGTGCGATGGGAATACCTCAGATCGCCGCTGTGATGGGAGCATGTGTTGCCGGGGGCGCATACCTGCCTATCATGAGCGATGAAACGTTGATGGTGGAGGGCAATGGTTCTATTTACCTCGCAGGCCCTTATCTCGTAAAGGCAGCAATCGGGGAAGATGTGGATGCAGAAACGCTCGGTGGTGCGGTGACGCATACCGAGATCTCGGGTATAGCGGATTATAAGTTCAAGACGGAGGAGGCATGTATGGACCATATCCGGAAACTCATGTCTTTGTCGGGAAAGAAGGTGCACACAAACATATCTGGTGAAATCGCTGGCTTCGATCGCATAGCAGCAGTAGTGCCGAAAAAAAATCCTCATGAGCTATACGGCATATTACCTTCCGATGGGAAGCCTTATGACATGCTTGACATTATCGAGAGGATCACTGACGACTCGGAATTCGAGGAGTTCAAGCAGGTCTATGGAAAGACAATCATCTGCGGCTATGGGAGGATCGATGGATGGGCCGTGGGTATTGTGGCTAACCAGCGTAAGATTGTAAAGAGCAGGAAAGGAGAGATGCAGATGGGCGGCGTTATTTATAACGATAGCGCGGATAAAGCCGCGAGGTTCATACTTAATTGTAACCAGAAGAAGATACCGTTGGTGTTTCTACAAGATGTCACCGGCTTCATGGTCGGAAGTCGTAGCGAACAGTCGGGGATCATCAAGGATGGAGCGAAGCTTGTGAATGCAGTAGCCAATTCCGTCGTACCCAAGATTACTATCATAATCGGAAATTCGTACGGTGCCGGCAACTATGCCATGTGCGGCAAGGCATACGATCCCCGTTTCATCTATGCGTGGCCCTCTGCTCGGATCGCAGTGATGGGTGGGGACCAGGCTGCAAAAACACTCCTTCAGATACAGGTGGCTTCGATGAAGTCGCAAGGAAAGGAAGTCACCCCCGAGCAAGAACAGAATCTGCTAAACGAGATCAAAGGAAGATATGAAAAACAAACATCGCCCTGCTATGCCGCCGCAAGGCTTTGGGTTGATGCTATCATCGACCCGGCCGACACACGTAAACTCATTGCGGAAGCAATATATGCCGCTAGTCATAACCCGGTGATGGAGGAGTTGAAGTTGGGGGTGTTTCAGGTGTGAAGGCTGGTTGATTGGGGGTTTAACGTTTAAGGGTTTAACGTTTAACGTTCTTGCAATCGAAGTTTCCTACATGTAATCGGTCATAACAAATCAATACCAGTTCAATTTTCTAACGCAATCGCTGGAATCAGAACGTTAAACGTTGAACCCTTAAACGTTAAACGCCCAATCAACTAACTATGCCTATCCACCCAGTCACCATCTACACCGACGGAGCCGCTCGCGGAAATCCCGGACCAGGTGGGTATGGAGTAGTGTTGATGTCGGGAACACATCGTAAAGAACTCTCGCAAGGATATCGGCTTACTACGAACAACCGGATGGAGTTGATGGCGGTGATTGCGGGACTTGGAGCTTTAAAAAAGCCAGGAAGCAGGGTCACCATTTATTCAGACAGTCAATATGTAGTTAAGGCCGTTGAAGAGGGCTGGTTAAAAAATTGGATAGCTACAAACTTCAAGGGAGGCAAGAAGAATCGCGATCTCTGGATGCGATATGATGAAATTGCGAAACGCCATACCGTTAAGTTTGTGTGGGTAAAAGGACACGCTGAGAATCCCTATAACAATCGGTGCGATGAGCTGGCTACGCAAGCAGCGGATGGAGGACACCTACTCGATGATGTGGGATATCTCCAGGACAAAGGAAATCTTTTATCATAAATTTTTTTTCGATGGAAAAGAAATCTCTCTGCTCATGGAGCGGGGGAAAGGACAGTTGTTTCGCATTGATGAACGCAATGAACGAAGGCTTCCGGCCCGTCGTTCTCCTGAATGTATTGAATGAAAACGGTGTGATATCGCGATCACACGGGATACCGGCCACGATCCTCGAAAGACAGGCGGCCGCCGTGGGAATTCCTATTCGAATGGTAAGTAGTTCATGGACCGATTACGAGGCAAAGTTCAAAGCGGAACTCCTGTCATTAAAAGTTGAATTTCAAATCACTCATGCCATATTCGGCGACATCGATCTGCAGGCGCACCGTGACTGGGAAGAGAAGGTCTGTGAGTATGCCGGAATCGAAGCCGTGTTACCGCTTTGGCAAAAGAACAGGAAGGATCTCGTGATGAAAATGATCGCGTCGGGTATGGAGATGATGATTGTGAGCTGCAACGAGACCATGGGCTCGTCATTCATCGGCGAAATGGTCACTCCAGGGCTGGTGGCACGCCTGGAAGCGCTCGGTGTCGATCCTTGCGGCGAGAATGGCGAATATCATACCCTTGTTGTAAATGGTCCACTATTCAGTTCGAAACTAGTGATAGAGAAAGGCGGACCTCTTCTCCATAATAACTACTGGTTCCTACAGTGGGAGCAGGCATAAAAAAAATCCCGTTCCAAAACCTGGAACGGGATGTAAAATATGATTGATGCGATTACGCAAGTTGCGGTTTAGCAATCGTGGTGTATCTCTTAATGAAGAAATAAGAGCTGAACAATATAGCGCTCCATGCCAAGTCTCCGAGTATGAAGTTGGCCTGGAATCCTTTAATAAGACCGAATTGGCGATAGAAGGCGATACCGTCGCCATAACAGAGCATAAGACCTTCAAACGTTTTCGGTCTGCCAAGCCCCTGCCCTACTTCCCAGGTTATATAATTCGAGATCAAAAAGAATAGGATCGATCCTGCGATCGAGAACATAGCTACGTTGACGATATTTACCCTCCTCATCAGGAATCCCAGGAATGTTACGAGAATGAAGGCCATGTAGATCGCCCACTGCCCGTCATAGAATCCCAACGTTTCTGTCAAACCGGCTTTGTAGAGAAAATGGAAGATGAGGTCTGAAATAAACAATGACATTAGTGGTAATATGAATGCCCATTTTTTATCCTTGATAACGGCGCCACCAAGTAAAGCGATAGTCATGTGTGGTGTAAACCCATACGGCATACCTGGAATGAAGCGATAAAATACGGCGGCTACAAGTAACAAAAAGAAAAGAATGATCGTGGTTCTGTTGAGTTTCATATTGGTCTGTTTCAGGTGCAAAAATAAGGAACTATAGCCAATAGGCAATAGCCAATAGGCAATAGGCAAGTTACTTTAGAAGTTGTCTATTGCCCATTGCCCATTGCCTATTGGCTATTGCCTATTGCCTATTGCCTATTGGCTACAGTGGCCTTGTATACCAACGATGGTTCTATTGCAAGTACTGTCGCTGCGGTTCCCGGGAAGAGGATGGCAGAGGGATTCCCTTTCTCCAGCACTATCATATTGCCTTCATAGCTCAACTCGACTTTACCTTCTATCAACAACAGGATCTCGGCCGTATCCCCCTTGATGGTAGTGGTATTGGCTTCGTTTAGCTGAAAGGCTGCTAATTCAAAATCCGGGGCTACCGTTTTGTAGACGAGTGTATCCCCATGCTTTGCTCCGTTGAGAATTTCGACGTCCGTGGGCTCACATTTCACATGTTTTATCAATTGATGCACATCAACGTGTTTGGTAGTAAGTCCACCACGAAGCACATTGTCTGAATTCGCCATGATCTCTACATTCTGTCCTTCGAGATATGCATGGGGCACTCCAGCATCCTGGAAAACGGCCTGTCCTTTTTTTAGTTTGATAAGATTAAAAAGATAGATTGAAAAAATGCCCCGATCGATCTTTCCAGGCTGGAAGAAACTCAGTGCGGCCCGCGCAGCCCAAAAGTCTTCCTTTGATTTGTTCAACTTATCGTTTTTATATAGCGGGATGATACGATCAAGCAAAGGTTGCAAAATTGTATTGACTTCTTCCTGCGGCATCTCCATTACTTTCCGATACATCTCTACATAACCTAAATCCAGTATTGGTAGCAGGAACTGCAACTCCCTCGTATTCGTGAGGGTTTGTCGTAAGGCAATTAGCTGCTTAAAGCCATGCAGCAACCAGAATTCACCTATTGCCACCAGGAGCTCTGGCTTATGGTTCTCATCCTTATAGTTCCTTTCAGGAGAAGTAAGTGGTACCCCCATGAGATTTTCTTCGTCGAAATCGCGCTTCGCGGCCTGCTTCGACGGATGCACCTGTATGGAAAGCATGTCCTTTACATCGAGAACTTTTAAGAGATAGGGCAAGCCGCCATACTTACTACTGACCTCGGCACCAAGCGTGTCTGCTGGCGACTCACTAAACACATCACGCAGGTTACGAATCCGTCCATCCGGGAAGGCGATAACACAATCCGCAAGTGGATGCGCACCCAACCAGTATTCCGCAAACGGTTTTCCGTCGGTGTTTTTCACATTCAGCAATGAGGGAATAAACTCAAATCCACCCCAATCATAGTGTTTTACAGTGCCTGATAAACGTGCAATGCCTGCCATATGCATCTTTACTTTGGGTAAAGATAACGCATGGCTGAACACATACTATTTGGAAGGAGCGCCGAGGAGATTGCCGCATCCTGGTTGGAGCAGAAAGGATTTGAGATTCTACACCGCAACTGGCGGTACAGGCAATACGAAATCGATATCATCGCCCGGAAAGAAAAGTTTCTTCACTTTGTAGAGGTAAAGGCTCGGAACGCTTCCCCTGTAGGCAACCCGGAAGATAACGTGGGGAAGAAAAAGTTTCGCAGCCTGAAGCGTGCTGCTGATGAGTACCTGTTTCGAAATCCCGGTCATCCCTGGATTGAGTACAACATTTTGTCCATTACGTTTTATAGAGATAGGGAGCCGGAGTTTTTTTTTATGGAAGATGTTTTTTTGTGAGGCGGGAGACGGGAGGCATGAGGCAGGAGGAATAGTCCGGAAGTGCGAAAGAACGAAAGACCG
>JACMKU010000043.1 GCA_014379965.1 Chitinophagaceae bacterium | reverse complement strand
TTATTTTTTATTTTGAATGATATGTTCTGGGTTGATGCTACTTGATTCTTTTGTTAGAAGTGTGAAATGAAAAATAGATCAACCACTACTTTTTACGATAGTCTAATGATTGTAAATCGGGAGAGATAAGAATTGAGTTTAATGCATATCAGGTTTAAATTTTATTCTTCAGCGTTCCAAATGGATAATATCCCTAATTATGCTACAGACAATTTTAACTTGCCTTACCACCTTCCATAACTACAATCCATAAATCAACATTCTGTTTGCCTTAGATGGATATGGCCACAAAGCCGATTTCATTCCGGCAGCAACAGCAATAAATTGTTTTCCATTTACGGAATATGAAATAACACCACCTCCGTTAGGAAGCTGAGTAGATGTCTTCCACAATAATTTCCCTGTAGATGCATCGAAACCATATACATCGCCATTTAAGGATGCGGCGAATACAAGGCCTGCTGCTGTGGGGGTAACACCAGCGAGAATCGGAGCAGGTGATTTAAATTTCCAGGCAGTACTTCCATCCTTAGCATGAAAGGCACTTAGCCACCCCCTGGCTTCGGATATTGAATCAATTATAAGCGTGCCATCAAACCAAATCATACCAGGCCCCGGTACCATACGTGCCGAGTCTATCGGAAGTAATTTTACACTTATACCCCAATCATTTGTTCCTGTGTAAATCATATCCAGTTGGGGATTATAGGCTGCTCCATTCCATTCTGAACCACCGCTCAGGCCTGGTTTAAAATGTGTAAACACTTCCCTTGATAATGGGACATCCATATTTTCCCGTACAGTGGTTGGCACTGCATATATAAATGACAATGTTTTTGAAGAATCCAATGTGCTATTACTGCCTGTTGTTAGTACGCCTCTATCGATTACTGAAAGCAGACCATCCTTGTTTGCCGAAGCAATAATGTGGCGGCCATTTTTAGTTGTAATCAATACCGGTGCAGCAGAAACATCCCAGTCATGGCTATCTCTTTTTACCACTTGAATATAACCCAGCATTTTTCCAGATTTTGTATCCAAAGCAATTACACAATTAGAATAAAGATTATCTCCCTGCCGAACTTCCGTATCCAAATCAGGGGCTGGGTTACCAGCAGGAATATAGAGGATACCGTTTTTGGTATCAAGTGTAAAGTTTGTCCAGAATGCCCCGCCGGTAATTACAACTCCGTTTGCTGCTGAAGGCCAGGTGCTTCGTGCCGGGCCGCTATCAGGAACTGAACTGAATTTCCAGACTACGTGACCATCATTAACATCCAAAGCATAAACGTGTCCTGTAATTCCCACATTATCACCTCCGGCATGACCAATAAATAGCAACCCGTTCCAGGCTATGGGGGCCATTGGAATAGAAACTCCGGGAATGGTTGCCTCATCGATCGCTATATCCCATATTATTTTTCCGTCGGAAGCATTCATTGCAATTACATGAGCATCCGATGCACCGCGAAAAACCACGCCTTTATAATAAGCTACCCCACGGTTTGCCCCCATACCACGGGGATCTTTAACAGGCCTTATCTTTTTCCATTTTAAGGCACCGGTAGCTGCATTGATCGCATATGTAATAGTGTCAGTGGTGAAATACATGATCCCATCTATAACCACCGGCCCGGTTTGAAAACTCGCAACATCGTTACCCAGATCGAAAGTGTGTAGCAGTTTGAGCCCCCCGACATTGGCTTTTGTTATTTGCGTAAGCGGCGAGTACCGGTCTCCGTTGTAATTGCGATTGAATGTTCCCCAGTTCTCCGCGGAAAATTCCTGTTGGCCAACGCTCTGCTGTGCAACAAGGAGCAACAAAACAGTAAGATTTGCCGAATGCTTGTTTAAGAACTTATTAATTTGTTTCATAACGCTGTTATTCTTATCTGTTGTAGACTGTATTTGAACTTCATCAGGTCAAGCAACACCCATCTTAAGCACCGGTTTAATTGTCTTGCCGCTTTTAGCATCTGCGAACGCAAGGTTAATGTCCTTGAAATCGTAATAACGAATCAGCTTGTCGATCGGAAACTGTCCAGCCCGGTAAAACTCAATTAGCCGGGGAATGAATATTTGCGAAACAGCGTCGCCCTGAACGATTCCCCGAAGCCGGTGACCAGCCAGCAGCGTATTCATATCGATAGACGCTTTCGTACCTGCCGGGGCACCGCCGATCAGCGCAGCTGTTCCAAGTGGTCCTAATACTTCTAATGCCAGCGTCAGCATCGGCGGGTGAGCCGTTATCTCCAGTACGTAATCAACGCCGGATTTTGCAATCTCTTTAATGCGGCTTTTGGTATCCTCTTTCTTTCCGTTGATTGTATGAGTCGCCCCTAAAGTAGATGCCAGTGCCAGGCGTTCATCGTTCACATCAACGGCGATGATAGTCGTGGCACCCGCAATTATTGCCGCCATCACCGCTGACAATCCTACGGCCCCTGCGCCGAAGACAGCTATCGAAGTACCAAGCGCCAACTGGAGGGAATTCAGGATAGCACCGGCTCCTGTTTGGATACCGCAACCTATCGGTGCCAGCAGTTCAAGCGGAAGATCCCCGGGAACTGTTATCACGTTTCGTTCAGATGCGATGGCGTAGGTGGCAAAGGAAGACTGGGCAAAAAAATGTCCGTGGATGAGTTCAGGAGAATTATCTGGCAATTGCTTAGAGAGTGCGGTAGAGCCATCGAGCCTCGAACCCCCAAAACACAGTTGCATCCCGTGCTCGCAGTATGCCGGCGTTCCCTGTAAACAGGGATGGCAATGACCACAGGACGGGTACGAAAGCACCACATGGTCCCCGATCTCGATACTTACGACTGCATCGCCGACAGCTTCGACGACACCGGCACCTTCATGCCCGAGAACCAAAGGTAGGGGAACAGGGAGATCCTGATCCCGCACATGAGCATCGGTTTGGCAAACGCCTGCCGCAACGATCCTAATGAGGACTTCGTCCGGTCTCAATCGCGTATTCAGCTCTATATCTTCGAGCAGAAATAAGCCACCCTTTTCACGCACTACTGCGGCGCGAATTTTTCGATTTTCTGATGTTGTAGTCATATTGTATCTACCTACTGAAAAGTTTATGTATATCCCCTTCTTCCATAATGCCGATCTGAATAACCTGGCGTGTCTAAATGAAGTAGTCGGTGCCTCCGGTGCCGCGCTTTTGGTATCCCTTGTGGGACCTTTCGGTACGATTCGACTCAACCAACGTATAGGCATGGTACTTGGTGTTGGTCGTAACGCCAGCCAGACGATCTGACCACTTCTGACCGTTCGAGGTTGTCTTTATTATCAACTTCTCAGTGACATAGTTAACCATCGAGTTGATCCAATTCTCGGTGTATACCGCGTAATGTTCCGGGGGGCCAGTCATAAAGAATTCTGCGGCGCCTTCCGGACTGCACATTCGATCAAGTGCTTCTTCCACATAGGTCTGCATATCCCGGAAGTATTCCTGCGATGTGAGTACGTCCTCGCGTGTTCCCCAACGCACGATGTGACCTCCGACCAGAAAGTCAAAGTCGTATTCCAGTATCTGCTCGTGAGCTTCAATCCAGCCACTGATGTTTTCCGAGGCGTCGCAATGCATGAATGTGCATGAGCCCGGGCTAACGATGTCGATCTTTGTAAGCACTTTCTGTTTCGGCGCGTAGATGAAGATGTTGCCGGGGCAATGGTTTGCACCTTTGTAGGACAATTCGAGTTTCTCAACGCCCAATTCAACGATAAGGTTCTCCTTGAATGTTACTGTGGGCAGAGGACGTAGCGGATCGGGAAAGCGGGCAAGAAGTTCGCGAGTGATTTCATGGGCAATGATCTCGACCTTCGCCCCATACATAGATGCAGCGCCGATGTGGTCCGAGTGCCAATGACTG
>JACMKU010000042.1 GCA_014379965.1 Chitinophagaceae bacterium | reverse complement strand
CCGAAATTCTGGAAGTCCGGACTGCCCGAACCTCTTGTACGTTTTTCAAAAAACTTTGGCTTTTCCCCCTTTAATCGGGTCTTTCGGACTTTCCTGACTTCCGGACTTTCGGACTTACTTCCTGGTTCGCTGGAACGCCTCTCCCAAACACTCCACGATATCTCCGGCAATCATAGCCTCCATAGAATATTTCTCGGCTGCTGTGTCGCCTGCGAACCCATGTAGATACACTCCAAGTATTGCGGCCTCTACGGAACTGTATCCCTGCGCCAGCAGGCCTGTAAGAATTCCTGTGAGGACGTCGCCGCTTCCGCCGGTAGCCATCCCCGCATTCCCAGTGGAATTGAAGAAACCTTTGCCATCCGGCGATGCAATCAATGTATGATGTCCCTTCAGGACAATGACAACATTCAATTTTCTTGCCTGCAGTAATGCGAGCTGAATGCGATCGAAATCATTATTTGTTTCCCCGAATAGTCGCTCAAATTCTTTCGGATGTGGAGTGAGTATTGAACCAGCAGGAAGCATTTGAAGAAGATCTTTTTGTGCACCGATGATATTAAGTGCATCTGCATCAAGCACGATCGGATGTCTATAGGCATCTAATATTTCCCTGACGAGCATCCGTGTACCTGGCCCCACGCCAATCCCGGGACCGACACCAATAGCATCGTATGTGGACAGATCCTTGTCGATCTTTGTAACAAAATTGAGATCAGCATCCGTTTCCACCATAGCCTCGGGCACGGAAGTCTGCATGATTTCATAACCGCAACCAGGAAGATGACACGAGAGGAGTCCGATTCCACTTCGCAAGCAGGCCCGAACCGCAAGAACGGCTGCACCTATTTTTCCCCGACTGCCTGCAGCAATCAATGCGTGTCCAAAATTTCCCTTATGTGCATAGCGTTTGCGTGGCCGGTGGATGCTACGGATCGCATCGGCGTTTATCCATTCATAAACCCCTGCTACGGTGTGGTAGAATCCATCGTGCAAGCCAATATCCAGTATATGTATTTCGCCAGCGAATTCATCATTCTCCGCTACCAGGAAGGCGGGCTTCAGGCATTGAAAGCTCAACGTGTGATCTGCCTTTACGATGATGTTTCCAGCGGAGGATCTGTCGACGAACATGCCGCTCGGCACATCGATCGAGATCACCATCCCCGAATGGTTATTGATGTGTTCAACAACGGAAGCGGAAATTCCTTCCAGCTTCCGGTTAAGTCCCGAACCAAACAACGCATCGATGACTACCTCATCATCCTGCATCGCAACAAGAGATACTCCCGGTTGCACAAACCTGAGCTGTACTGAAGGGTGTTGGTGAAGGCGCGCGAGGTTGGCCTGAAAATCCGCAGTGCCCAGATGTCCGAATTCGAGTATAGAAACGGTAACGGAATAATTTCTCTCAGCGAGCAATCGCGCAATGGCAAGTCCATCGCCGCCGTTGTTGCCTTTGCCACAGAAAATGCTGTAGCGCGAGTCGGCAACGTTATTTTCCTCCAGCCATTGCACGCATGTAGATGCGGCCCGTTCCATCAGGTCGATAGAAGCTATCGGTTCATGAAGGATCGTGTACTGGTCCCAGAGTCGAATCTCTTCTGCACTGAGAATTTTCATTCATCAAACTTATCTCTTATTCCTTGTTTTGCGGGAGGAGGAGCGTACTGTTTTTTTCTGGGGAGCGCTTTGTTCGGCTTCTTCATCGTCGCCATGATGTTCGTTGCTATAATTACCGAACAGGTCATATGCTTTGCGGGCAGAACTATAAATTTTGCTATTGTACCTGTTGCCGAGGACGATGATGGTAACCTTTTCGTCAGTGAGGCGGGCGAAGGCGGCATTGAAGCCATGCCAGCGACCGTTGTGATAGATTACTTTTTTTCCATTGGGCATCATCAGGAGGCGCCAGCCAAGACCATAATTATGAACGGAGGGGCGCTCATTGCTATAAGGCACGAATGCAGTATCGAGGAGTGACTTATTGATCACCTGGTCAGTATAGAACGCCTGGTCCCATTTCAATAGGTCGCGGGGAGTAGTGTAAATATTCTTATCTCCATAAGTGCCTTCGAGGAAGTCATTCCCCCAGTTAGTACCATTGGCAGCGAAAGATGGAACTGCAGTCAGGGTATCCTTTAGCGTGAAGACATATGTATGATTCATGCCAAGGGGTTCGAAATATTTCGCGCGCATGTATTCCGGAAAGGGTCTGCCTGTTACTTTTTCGATGATCATTGCCAGCAGCACGTAGTTAGTGTTGCTATAGGTGAAGCGGGTGCCCGCATTGAATATTTTACGCGGTTTCTCGGTGTACAATTGATCCAATACAATTTCATTCGTGACCATCTGTTTCTTGTCCCACTTGCTATTGGGAATAAAATACACATAATTGGGAAGGCCACTGCGGTGATTCAGCAGCATTCTAACGGTGACGCCAGGGTAGGGGAGGCCTGGAAAAAATGTTTGGATAGAATCATCTAAGACAAGTTTACCCTCCTGTGCTAATCGTAAGGTAGCCATTCCTGTGAAGGTCTTTCCAGATGAGGCTATGTGAAGCGACGTGCTATCTGTAAGCGGATCCTTTGTTCTTAGATTGGAGAATCCTATATATTTCTCATAGATGATTGCGCCGTCTTTTGCCACGAGTATACTACCATTGAAACCTCGACGAATCAGTGTGCTGTCGAAATACCCAGATACGCTCCTGTAATACTGTCTGAATTCTTGCTTGGTAAGTTGGGCGGGAGTAGGAGGATAATATTCGAGGGAATCTTCCTTGACTACAGTGGGTGCAGTACGGTTGCCGGAAGACGAATTGCAGCTCCAGCCGATTAATAATATCAATATCCAGTAGGCGTTTTTCATGGAGAGATTTTAATAGGGCAAAAATAGAGCCTGAATATACTGCGTTTATGGATTGCAAGGTAATTTTTATGCATATTTGCAGTATGAGTCACGCAGAAAAAACGAGTTATCCGAAGGAAAAAATACGTATCCTGTTTTTGGAGAATATCAGCGAAGTGGCGATGAATAATTTCAGCCAGCACGATTACAGCAAAGTCGATCGCATCAATAAGGCCCTTACCGAGGAGGAATTAATACGTGAAATAAAGGACGTACATATCCTCGGCATTCGCTCGAAGACCCAGATCACAAAGAATATTTTGAATGCGGCCAGGAAATTACAGGCAATTGGTTGCTTTTGCATAGGGGTAAACCAAGTCGACCTCAAGGCCGCCACGAAAAATGGGGTGGTGGTGTTCAATGCTCCCTATTCTAATACACGGTCGGTGGCTGAACTGGTCATCGGGCTCGCGATCATGCTGATCCGGCGTATTCCCGATAAGAACAAGGCGGCGCATGAAGGCATCTGGCTAAAAGAGGCGAAAGGCAGCTTCGAACTTAGGGGAAAAACCTTAGGCATCATCGGCTATGGAAATATCGGGTCACAGGTGAGCGTGCTGGCGGAATCGCTAGGCATGAAAGTATTGTTCTACGATGTAGAGACGAAGTTACCGCTTGGTAATGCCGTCGATGGTAAGACCTTGAAGGATGTATTGGGAAAATCGGATGTCGTTACACTGCATGTACCGGAGACCTCGCAGTCGAAGAATCTCATCAGCAAGGCTACACTGAAGTGTTTCAAGAAAGGCTCAATATTGATCAACTATGCTAGGGGAGAGGTCGTGGACCTGGAGGCGCTACGTAAATCTATCGTAGATGGTCATATCGGTGGCGCAGCGATAGATGTTTTTCCATGGGAACCGGAGAAGAATGGTGATCGCTTCCAATCGCCTCTACAGGATTTACCCAACGTGATTCTCACACCGCACATTGGTGGCAGTACGGAAGAAGCGCAACAGAACATCGGCGAGGATGTTAGCGTAAAGCTATTCAATTATTTAGAAAAAGGAATAACGAACGGCTCACACACCGTTCCGGCGCTGGCACTTCCGCCACAGGAAGGCTCGCATCGTATACTTCATATTCATAGCAATGTGCCGGGAGTACTGTCTGCAATCAACACGCAACTTTCAAAGCACAACATCAACATACTTGCGCAATACCTAAAGACTAATGAAGATATCGGGTATGTAGTTTTGGATGTTGATAAGAAACTCTCCTCGCAGGCGTTCCAACTATTGAAGGAAGTGAAGGAGACGATTAAGGTGAGAATGCTGTATTGAGAAGGACCCGGAATGAGCAGCCCATAAGTGAATGGTGAGTAGTCAATAGTGAGTGGACTCAACAATTTGAAGAGGCACCGCAACCGCGAAAAGAAATTTCAAACAAAGTGAACTACTCACTATTCACCACTCACCATTCACTGTACATTTTAGATATTTTTTAATTTTCAATAATTATTGAAAATTATGTAAATTTGTGTATTCAAATGAATGGACATGAAAATTGTAATTGTAGGCGGCGGTTTTGGCGGATTGAAATTGGCACGTAGGCTCAACAATAAACCAGGCTTCGAAGTGATTTTGGTAGACCGGTTCAACTATCACCAGTTCCAGCCTTTATTCTACCAGGTTGCTACAGCGGGACTCGATGCGAGTAATATCTCTTTCCCTCTTAGAAAAGTTTTTCATAAAAGTAAGAACGTACGGATACGGCTCGCGGAATTGCGTGAGGTGGTGCCCAGTGAGAATAAGATCATCACAAATGTCGAGGAGATAAGTTATGACATGCTTGTTCTCGCGATGGGAGCAGATACAAACTTCTTCGGAAATGCCCAACTCGCAGAGGAAGCGTTCCCGATGAAATCGACTGTGGAGGCGCTGCAATTGCGGTATCGGTTGATCGAGAATTTCGAACATGCCCTTTACATGAAAGATGATGTGGAACTGCAACGACTCATGAATGTAGTAGTGGTTGGCGGTGGCCCTACGGGAGTGGAGGTATCGGGAGCCCTGGCGGAGATGAAGAAGTACGTGCTGCCGAAGGACTACCCCGAGCTCGATTTCAAGCGAATGAATATCTACCTGCTTGAGGGCGGCGATAAGACGTTGGGTACAATGAGTGAAAAATCTTCATCGCAGTCGAGGAAATATCTGGATAAGCTTGGCGTAACCGTTATGACGAATACACTAGTGAAAGGTTTTGATGGCAAACAGGTGAGTCTGCAGAATGGGGAAACGATAGCAACCAACACCGTCATCTGGGCCGCCGGGGTTAGGGGCAACGTACCGGAAGGAGTTGACAAGAATCTCATCGTGCGCGGAAACAGGATCAAGACCGACAGGGGATGCCTTGTGCTGGGATATAATAATGTATATGCCATTGGTGACCTCGCTTATATGGAGACACCGAAGTACCCAAGTGGTCACCCACAGGTGGCACCCGTAGCCATGCAGCAGGCGGATATGTTGGCGGATAATTTTATACGCATCGAGAGAAAATCCACAAAGTTTTATGACTTCGAGTACAACGATAAGGGTTCGATGGCGACTGTAGGGCGCAACCTTGCGGTAGTGGATGTTCCAAAACCAAAACTTCATTTCGGCGGATTATTCGCATGGATGATATGGATGGGACTTCACCTGATGCTAATACTAGGTGTTAAGAACAGGTTCTTCGTTTTCTCCAACTGGTTGTATAATTATTTCACGTATGATCAGAACCTAAGATTGATTTTTAAGGAATTCAATAAAACCAAAACAAAATGAAATGGATTGTTCCTGACTGGCTGATCATCGTCGGGGCGTTCGGCCAGATGTTTACAGCAATCGTATATCCTTATATAAGACACGTGGTATTTGACTGGTACAATGATATAAGGAAACTCAAACCGCTTAACCAGGAGATCGCGAAGACCTATGGACGCTATATCCAGGGGTTGAACTTCGCTTTCGGATTAATCACACTGTTATTTACGCAGGAACTAAAAAACCAAACCGGTCTGGCGGTTGCGCTCACGGGCCTCATCGCAGCTTACTGGACAGGTAAGGTGGCGACACAGATTGCATACTATCCCATGTATGAGATACCGAGGACGAGACTCATTAAGATTGGAGAAGTAGGAATGAATACTTTATTTGTGACATTCGCAGGGGTGTATATCTGGCTTTTTATTTATAACCTGGTTGGGTTTATAGGATAACACAGTGATAAGTTACTTGGTTGCTTGGTTGCTTAGTTGATTAGTGGGAACGCCATCTCAACTAATCAACTTAATCAACCATTCAACTTAATCAACTCCTTTACATAAACTGTCGGGCTCGAACGCGAAACGCCGCCGTCTCATGTTCCCATCGATCTTCGATTAGCAGCTTGATCTCATTTCGAATTTCCGGGTATGCGTCGCAAAGATTTCCAAGGACCGTGAGTGCAAAAGCCTTTACACCTACTTTTTCTTTTGGATCGGCGATGTAGGTGAAGCAGAGATCCATTAAATCGCCGTGAAATTTTTTAGGGATGGTCACGAATTGGAGCAGCCTGACCGTATTGCGTTTGACTGCATCGTGGTGACCGGGCTTGCGAAGATTCTGAAGCAGTTTGGTAAAATGTTTATTAATGAGGGCTGGGTGATCGACCACGCATTCGCTGAGTGGCCAGGCGGCACGTTGTACTACGCGATATTCGTCGTTGAGAAAGATTTTAAAGAGTTCATCGAATCGTGATTGGTTATTCCCGATCCATTTCACGATTCTGGCGGTTTGGGCTTTCGAGTGTTCTTCGAGGATGGTGTCACGCAGGTCCATGGTGACAAATATAGTGAGTGGTCAGTAGTGAATAGTGAGTAGGTCGTTTGGCATCGAGCTGCCGTTGTTGGTGCTTCCCGTCGATTTGCCGCCGTTGTTGGTGTTTCCCGGCTGCTGTCAGAAACTTGCTGGGTAGTTCAGATAGGGAGCACCAACAACTTTTTCCATTTGGGATACCCTTGATTCGTTTGTTGGTGCTCCCTAGTTCACTAAACTTGAAAGTGACTTAAACCAGACCGGGAAACACCAACAAAGGAGGCTCTCCAGCAAGCGCGTGAACTGGAAAGCTTTTCCTATAATTTATATTATGTTAAGTCGCATTTGTCGGAAGAATGAAAAAATGGCCCCGCTTCCTGCGTGGGAACCAATACCTCTCCCGCTAGGGAGATTGCTTCGGGATGCCGGAAGACTCGGAAACTCGTAGCTTCAATTGGCATCCCTCGCAATGACGTGTTCGCAAAGAGATGCAGGCCAGTTCACTTCGCAACTTGGAATCCTGAGTCCCCAAATCCTCCCCTACATCGAATGTGTGAATTATGAAACTTTCCCTTACAATTGTATAAGGCTCCCCATCCAGACCCTGGCGAACTTTGTCGTAGGACCTCAAATACGTTAAAGTTGGACCATAATACTAGAAAAGAAGTCGAAGCCCTCATTGACCAAATAAGAGAAAAAAAACGGGAATTAATTGAAGCTATGAAGCAGAATGAGACCTTTTTTGAACATAAAAAAGATCTACAGTTCGAGCTAAAGGAATTGAACCAACGACTCAATAGGTTCCTTGAGTCAGATTCACCGTATTAACCGCCGACGCTCGAAAAAAGTTCAAAAAAAGCCGCTCCAAAGAGCGGCTTGCAATTTTATTCAATCGGGTTTATTTAATCGTGTCATATACATCATTCCACTTCTTCTCGTCAGCTGCATATTTTGCCTGGTCAGCCGGCTTGCCTTTTGCACGGATTTTTTTATTCATATAGATATCGCCCAGGTAGCCCGATACTTTCTTATACTGCTGTTTGTCCTGGCCACTCAGCTTCTCTTTCTTTGCAAAGATCGCAGCTGCCTTCTCGTATGGCTCGCGAGCCGCATCAAGTGTATTTGCATACTCGTTGTCAAGCGCATCCCTCTTCGCTATGTCTTCCTTCGATGCCTGCGTCCCAGGCTTGGTGCGTGCCTTCATCGCTGCCGCATGAGCCTCACGCGCATCGTTAGTACGAATTGATTTGTTGATGAAATGATCGCCGATGAAGAGATATGGGATCTCGTCGTCAGCCTTGAAACTTGCAGCCTTGATAAACGCCGCAACCATCTTCGTCTCCAGGTCTGCCGCATTCGATGGCTGCACCGCGCCTTCCTTGCGTGAATTCAACGTATCGTAGATGATCTCTCCTAACAATAATGTAGCTTTTTGATTACTCGGGTCCGCCGCCAATGTTTCCTCGAGAGACCTGATCTTCTTATTGATGTCCTCTTCCAAACCCACTGCGAAGTCAACCTTGTCGTAGGTAAAATACTGGCTCTCTGGATACAGTTGCTTTCCAATAGCCTTATACTTTTCGAAATTCGCGTTGTCTTTCTTTACAGCGTAGTAATTAACAAGAAAACGATAGATGCCTTCGAAACCCTGGCCACCCGCTTTCATATCGGCCATCCTGCTATAATACTTCACGGCTTCTTCCTTCAAACCCGCATTCTCTGCAGTTATCCCGGCGAGTAACAAACTATTCGTATCCGCGGCCACCTGGATGATCTTCTTATCGATCATGAGGTCAGACAGATCAACTACTTTCTTGAATTTATCAAAACCAGCCTGCCAGCTTTTAGCTTCATAATCCTTATACCCAGCCGTGAAAAGTGACGAATAAATATTGATAGGTGCATTCTTATATATAGGGTCCGTCAACAAAGCAACATCGGGCTGCATTTCGCGATACTTGGCGAATGCGGTTTCCGCCTCTGCAAGAATTCTTGGCGCATCCGGAGTCAATCGTGTAGCGCTATCCATGGCAAGGCCGCCATAGATCGTAGCCTTAAGCAGATACGCTTCGGGCTTTGAAACGAATTTCGCATTACCCCAAGCCTTGTCGAGGTCATCTTTCGCCTTCTTGTATTGATTGAGAATGAGAAGGTTTTTGATCACATCGTAATTTTGCGCCTGCATAGCGAAAGCAAGGATGAGACCCGTTGAAAGTAAAAGGAACTTTTTCATGTGCATCGTTATTGTTGATTAAATTGGACTGTACTAGTTTACTCAGGACTGTTATCAGATGGATTTTCAGTGGCATCCGTTGCATTCTGAATATCATCGCCAGGCGTCTCTCCTCCCGGTTCCGATGCATCAGGACTTTCCGCCGCCGGTTCGGCCCCGTTCACTACCTCGTCAGCATGCTTTTCATCCAATCTTGTGATCGCAGCAATCTCATCACCCTCATCGAGACGAATCAATTTTACGCCTTGGGTTGCCCTTCCCTGCTCACTGATATCTGAAACTTTCATTCGAATGGTGACACCGCTCTTACATGTGATCATCAAGTCTTCTTTCTCTGCCACATCCAGTATTCCTACCAATTTGCCGGTCTTATCGGTGACGTTGATAGTCTTCACTCCCTTTCCGCCACGATTAGTGAATCTGTATTCATCCACCGGCGTTCTCTTACCAAATCCCTTCTCACTTACCACTAATACCGTTCTCGATGCCTCGGTCTCAGGGTTTACACAAATCATACCAACCACTTCGTCTCCGTTGTCATCTACCTCGATTCCTGCCACCCCGATCGCCCCACGACCCGTAGCCCTGACCTTCTCTTCGGAGAAACGAATGGCCCGTCCACTCTTCACGCCCATCATGATCTCGCATTTTCCATCTGTCATCTTCGCCTCAAGCAACTCATCGCCTTCGTTGATAGTGATGGCTATTACTCCCGTCAATCTTGGACGGCTGAAATCGACCAGCTCAGTCTTCTTGATAATGCCTTTCTTCGTACATAAAACAATGTTGTGCGACTTCACGAAGTCTTCATCCTTGAGGTCTTTCACATCCAGGATCGCACGCACCTTATCGTCAGATGGCAATTGGATCAGATTCTGTATAGCCCTGCCCTTGCCTGTCTTCTCTCCTTCCGGAATTTCGTATACGTTTAGCCAGTAACACCTTCCTTTCTCTGTAAATATTACGAGCGTGTGGTGTGTAGAGGCTACAAAGAGGTGTTCGATAAAATCTTCGTCTCTCGTTCTTCCACCTATCACTCCCCTTCCTCCCCGGCGCTGTGCACGGTATTCATCGGTCGATGTTCGCTTGATATATCCAAGATGAGATATCGTGATCACTACGTCTTCTTCCTTGATCAGGTCCTTTATCTTCACCTCATCGTCGAGGTAAGTTATTTCCGTTCTACGCTCATCGCCAAATCTTTCTTTAATTTCTCCGAGTTCCTTCTTGATCACATCGTAACGCATGCCCTCGTTTCCAAGTAACTCGCGCAGGTGTCCAATCAATTTCATCAATTCATCATATTCTTCTTTGATCTTCTCGCGTTCCATGCCGGTGAGGCGTTGCAGTCTCAATTCGAGGATGGCCTTCGCCTGTAGTTCATCCAGGCCCCAACCTGCGTTGATCAGCTTCTCACGCGCGACATCCGGTGTTGCAGAGGCGCGGATAAGGGAAATCACCTCGTCGAGATGATCGAGTGCGATCAGGTATCCCTGTAATATATGCGCACGCTTCTCGGCTTCTTTGAGCTCAAACTGAGTGCGACGAACAACCACTTCATGCCTGAACTCTATAAATTCGCTAATGAGCTCCTTGAGGTTGAGCGTCCTCGGGCGACCCTTGACGATGGCGACGTTATTGATACCATAAGACGTCTGCAGGTCGGTCAGTTTATACAATTGGTTAATGATGAGGTTAGCGACGCCATCCCTTTTCAAGTCGATGACCAATCGTGTGCCTTCCTTATTGTTCGATTCGTTATTGACATGTGCAATTCCTTCAATCACTTTCTCATTGACGAGTTCGCCAATACGATTAGTAAGTGCATCACGGTTTACCTGGTAAGGCACTTCAGTAATTATGATTTGCTCCCGCCCGCTTGGCTTCGCATCGACGTGAAGTTTTCCACGCACAACCACACGACCCCTGCCGAAGTGCATCGCAGCCTTCACTCCTTCCATTCCATAGATGATGCCACCTGTAGGGAAGTCCGGCGCTTTTACATGTGCCATTAATTGTTCGATGCTGATATCGCGATCTTCAATAAATGCTATGCAGCCATCGATCACTTCGGAAAGATTGTGAGGCATCATGTTGGTCGCCATACCTACGGCGATACCACTTGAGCCATTAATGAGTAACTGTGGTACTCTCGTCGGCAATATAGTCGGTTCCCTTTCAGAGTCATCAAAATTCAATTGAAAATCTACTGTGTCCTTATCAATATCGTCGAGCAAATGCTCAGCGAGACGTTCGAGTCTTGCTTCTGTATACCGCATTGCCGCAGGGCCATCACCATCCTGGTTACCGAAGTTACCCTGACCATCGACGAGGGTGTATCGCATATTCCATTCCTG
This sequence comes from Chitinophagaceae bacterium, assembly GCA_014379965.1. Taxonomy (GTDB): domain Bacteria; phylum Bacteroidota; class Bacteroidia; order Chitinophagales; family Chitinophagaceae; genus VBAT01. The sequence continues at coordinate 6,013 of JACMKU010000042.1, read as the reverse complement.
GGCCATACGCACCATTGCATCATAAACGGAAGTATCTCCGTGTGGGTGATACTTACCAAGCACCTCTCCCACTACTCTTGCAGACTTCTTGTAAGGCCTATTGTAATTCAATCCAAGCTCATTCATCGCATACAGGATGCGTCGATGTACAGGCTTCAATCCATCCCTTACATCCGGCAATGCACGACCCACGATCACCGACATCGAATAATCGATGTAAGCGGTCTTCATCTGCTCTTCGATGTTTACAGGTATGATGCGGTTTCTGTCGGCCGTTTCCTGTGGTTCCAAATTCTCTTCCATGCTGGTTAAATCTTGTAAAACGTGACTTGCTTTTTTTTCTTCCTTTGCCATTCCCCAGATGGCCCGACTATGTCCGGTAAATCAACCTATTGCGTCCAAAGTTCCGGGGATGTTTACGGGGCTGGCAAATCTACCTTTTTTGGCCTTCATAACCTGATAAAAAAATTCAATTTTTGATCATTTTTTCCACCCATGTGGAATACCTATCGCCAATTGCTAACAGCTTAAAAATGGCTTTCTTATAACATCCCTTTTACACTTCTCGGTATAATATTTTCGTTGTTTTGCAGATATCATTACGAAACCTGTGATCATGGCGAATTACCTCCTCTTACGTAGCAACAAAGAATCCGGCCCCTACTCTGTAGATGACCTCATGACCCTTGGTTTGAAACCCTACGATCTTGTCTGGGTACAGGGCAAAAGTGCGGCGTGGAGGTATCCTAGCGAGGTGGATGAATTGAAGCCTTTTTCACCTGTTGTGGAGGAACAGCCGTTCGATAGATTTTTTAAGAAAGAGAGTGACAAACAGGGGGAGATAAAGGAACAGAATCAGAGTGAGAAACAGGTACAGAAACAGAGCGAGAAACAGGAACAGAAACAGGGTGTGAAACCGGTAGAGGTGCAAGCACAACCTGTTCAACTCACACCAGCCTTCCAACCCGAACATGAAAAATACCTGCCGGGGAAGTCAGTCGCAGTCACTTTACCTGGCCAGCGCACCAACGGTGCCAGGCCTATGCCGGAAAGAAAGACGGAGGAAATTCGAGCCCCACAACCCCAGCAGGCAACAGCTAGGAACTATACGCCGCCGCCCGTTTCTCAACAAATAGACGCTCCGGCGCAGCCGACGATTACCGTATCTGAAAACCCCGCAGCACAAATAAAATATTCTCAACCGCTCGACGAGATCAAAGAAATGTACGTTAAGACGCTTCACGAGAGGAAGCAGAAGATCGCGCGGAAGGGTTTCCTTCTGCAAGGTCTTAAGCGAGCCGCAGTCATTGTCGGACTCGTTGCTCTAGGTGTCGTCGCTGGACTTATCATTAAGTCGAATGGCAGTAAGGAACTGATGGTACACCAGGACATGGCAGGTAAAATGCCGGAAGTGGCCAAAGAGGATCTCGACGAACGCAAGGACACCGAGCCGGGGGACGCGGCCGACCGTCAACTGCTGAGCGATCCGACTCCCAGGTATACGAATCCACAACCGGAGCGAAGAGCGACAAGCGTGGAGATCGAACGTCCTACAATAAACCCTGAGCGGGTCGTTGTATCAAAAACAGCGAAAGAGAATACAACCCTCGACGAGGAAGAAGAGCAAACTGCCGAGATAGTGGAACCACGGAGTGTGGAAGTCAATCCTGCTACTGGCGAGCGTAATCGCGCCGTGCGTAACGGAAACCCGGGTACCGTGGAAAAGACCAGCCGTAAGCACCCAACGAGGTCGGAGGAGGCTAACGGATACAATGGTGAACTCGCCACACAAGTAAGTGTTAAGTCCAATGTTTATAAAATAGTTGCGTTTGGTGGCATACGGGATTTAAAGCTCACAGTGACCAACGATTCCAAATATGTGTTGGATAATGTAATCGTGGAGGTACGATACCTCAAGCCCAGTGAAGAACCACTTCGTACAGAGAACATCCAGTTCAAAGCAATTGATCCCAACACATCTGCTACGATCAAAGTTCCCGACACAAACAGGGGGATTAAGGTTTCGTACCGAATCATCAACATTAAAAGCCGCCAGCTCGATGGTGGAGTCGCCGGGAATTAGTGTTGAAACCACCTGTCTTTTTTTGAATGGATAGCAGGATATTTGTTCAATGAAGCAGATCCTTCTCTTTGGTGCGGGAAAATCAGCAACCGTCTTAATCGACTACCTACTGGCAGGTGCCCTCGCCAATAATTGGAAGCTTACCGTAGTAGATGCAAATCTTCAACTAGCCTTAGATAAGATCAACAACTCCCCTTCCTCGGATCAGGGCAGGAGCCTGGCGCTTTCCTTCGACATCAATGACAGTGAGAAAAGAAAGAACCTCATCTCCTCCGCAGATATCGTGATCTCGATGCTTCCCCCCGCATTACATTTCCAGGTGGCAAATGACTGTGTTGAATTTTCGAAACACTTGCTCACCGCCTCCTATGTCGATGACTCGATCAGGAGTCTGCGCGACAACATCCGCGAAAAGAACATACTCTTTCTCTGTGAGATGGGACTTGATCCTGGAATCGATCACATGAGTGCGATGAAGATTATAGAAGATATTCATGAACGCGGAGGAAGGATCACCTCTTTCAAATCGCACTGTGGTGGATTGGTGGCGCCCGAGAGCGATGACAACCCATGGCATTATAAGATCAGTTGGAACCCGAGGAATATCGTTCTTGCTGGTAAAGCGGGAGCTCATTATCGTGAGAAAGGCGAAGAGGTACGGATGAATTATGAACAACTCTTCGCTCCTGACCGGGTATTGGACATATCCGGCGCAGGATTCTATAGTTGGTATCCAAACCGTGATTCTTTGAGTTATACTTCGCTATACGGGTTGGAAGGAGCCGATACATTTATTCGTACCACACTTCGCCACCCCGACTTCATGTATGGTTGGAAAAACATCGTGGACCTTCAGTTAACAGATGAGCAACCCGCTTATGACACGGATGGTAAATCCCTGGCCGCGGTATTTAAAGAACATCTCGACAAGAATAATTTCGGCGAATGGCTAAAGCAGAAGATGAGTGATCGATTTAAGGAAACGCAGGACATGCTTACTAATCTTACCAAACTAATGGAGGCGGAGAAAGAGGCGGAGGAAGGTGGCGAGGATATTCCTGGGTCTTTCATATCCGCGGATGCAAAAGGTAACCTTGAAGAAATAGAGATCGAAGATATTAAGACGAAGGCCGCCGCATTCGTAGCGTATAAGATGCATGAGGCGAATCTCACACTAAAGCAACTCGTCTTCCTTGGTTTGGATGATGAGAACACGCAGGTAAACAAAGGCGTCTGCAGCGCCGCTGACGTTTTGCAGTTCGCGCTCGAGAGAAAACTAAGTCTACAGCCCACCGATAAAGACATGGTAGTGATGCTTCATGAATTTGAGTACATGATCGGTGAACAACTTCATACTGTCAACAGCTCCCTCGTGGTGAAGGGTGAGGATAACCTGCGCACGGCAATGGCAAAGACGGTTGGTTTGCCACTGGCAATTGCGGCAAAATTGATATTGAATGGACAAATAAAGACCACAGGACTCCAGATTCCAACGAGTAGGGATATCTATGAACCTGTTTTAAGGGAACTCGAGGCCGAGGGAATTAAGTTCGTGGAAAAGTGAATGGTGAGTTGTTACGGTAATTAATACATCAAACTGATATTCGAATTTCTATAGTAGAACCGAACTAAGGCAACTACTCACTACTCACTATTCACCATTCACTACTCACAACTTGGCACCGAGCAGTAATTCCATAAGATCATGAATCCCTTCTGTGGCGGGCTTTTCAATAGCAACTACATTGGATTGGCCAGTGATCTGTGGGATTCTTTTGTCGAGAATATACTTAGGAACATCGAAGCTGGTATAGTGAACGAGGCCGGCCGCAGGATAGACTACCAGTGAAGTCCCGACGACGACGAAGACATCCGCGCTGTTAACGATAGGAATCGCTTCTTCCATCATAGGTACTGGTTCTTCGAACCAAACGATGTTTGGTCGTAGGCGTCCACCATCTTCAGCCTTGTCGTCGAACTGCATATCCCCCTTTATGTCGTAGATAAGATTCTCATTCTTCTCGCTTCGCATCTTTAATATTTCACCATGCAGATGTAAGATTTTTGAAGAGCCGGCTCGTTCATGGAGGTCGTCGATATTCTGGGTGATGATATGAACGTCGAAGTGTTCTTCCAATTCGGCGAGTCCGAGATGTGCGCGGTTAGGCATTGCCTCGAGTACATTCTTTCTTCGCTGGTTATAGAAATCGAGAACGAGTTGTGGATTCTTCTTCCATGCACGTGGTGTAGCCACGTCCTCTATATTAAATCCCTCCCACAAACCATCGCTGTCGCGAAATGTGCGCAGGCCACTTTCTGCGCTTATCCCAGCGCCGGTTAGGACGACGAGTTTCTTCTTTCCCATTCCCAAAGCTACTGTAGAATCTAAAAAATGTAAAATGCAAAATATAAAATCTAGAATGTAAAAGGTGATCAGTCATTAAGATTGTCGATGCGAGTATTGCCCTTTGCTTGCCTGATTGTTCGACTGAACAGACTGATCACCTTTTACATTCTAGATTCTACATTTTAGATTCTACATTTTCAAATGTCTTATGGATCCGAAGCCGTTTGTATAGCATCCAAACCAACAACGAGCCCAATAGCAACGGCCATATTGTGATCATGACGATCAAAAATTGACCAATGATCTCGAGACCAGACTTGAAGGCATTGATCAGTTTTACCCCAAAGGATGGTTGAGCTTCGGGATCTTTCTGTTGCGCCGCCGCGTTCAATACCTGGTAGTAAGTAAGGCTGATCGTACTCATTGCGGAAGAATGACTCAGGTACTCCACGCGGCCTGCAGCCGATTCTATTTCTTCCTGGATATCGTTGATTTCAGATTGAACGGTCAATATGTCTTCCATTGTACGCGCCTGGCCGAGAAGCTCCATGTAACGCTGTCTGACCTGCTTCTTCGCCTCTATCCTGGATTTTACATCTACGACTTCAGAGGTCACATCCTGGGAACCGATTTTTCTTTCATTGATTTTTTGTACGCCGGTGGACAAAGCCATCACAGCCTGGTCGAATTGATCCACCGGGACTTTTATTAGCATCGTGTTTTCCAACTTATATTCGGATTGCGTCTGGTCTTCCTGCGCGACATAACCACCCATCGCCCTTATTTTGTCCCTGAGAGAAACGTAGTAGGCGTTATAGTCTTTGACCTCGATGTTTACCGATGCGGTCTTTATTATTTTTTTATCCCAATCCGACTTAGCCAGGACGTCCGGTGCGGGCTGCTTCTTCTGCGGCTGCTTCTGTTGTTCTTCCTTCTGCTGTTCTTTGTGTTCACCTGTTCCTTCACCGATACCTGGGGGAGCAATTGCGCCCGCGTGGAAGTCGTCCGACTCCTTAGTTCGCGTAAACTCTGAATTTGCCTCGGGAGCCTGCATAGCATCCACGTTATTCAAAGTAACTTCCTTTAGATCCGTGGCTTCGGATTTCTTTACATCCTGGTTACAGGAAATAATAAGGCATATCGCGGTCATGACCGCAATCGAATAGATGAGTCGCATGATAATTTGTTTGATTGATTAGGAGATGCCGGAAAGCCGGAATTACATATTGATTCCGGAAGAGAGGAAAAGGTAACACACCGCGGGAGGCGGGAGGCGGGAGGCAGGAGGAAATAGGCAATAGGCAATAGGCAATAGGCAATAGGCAATAGGCAATAGGCAATAGGCAATCGACAATAACCATAATCATGTTATGACAACTTAAAAAAAACGAGGTGCTATTTTTTTTGCTCTGGCATTGAAAATTAGCAACTGCCCGTTGCCTATTGTCTCTTGCCTATTGCCTATTGCCTCCCGCCTCCTGCCTATTGCCTATTGCTCATTGCTTATTGCCAAAACCGCCTCCCACTCCCCTTCCGTCACCGGCTGTACAGAGAGCCTGCCGATTCGGACAAGCGCCATGTTG
>JACMKU010000041.1 GCA_014379965.1 Chitinophagaceae bacterium | reverse complement strand
CATGGGTGATGCGTTCACCGTTGGATCTATCGTGCGCCCTCTCTTTGGGGCAACTGTTCGACTTCTTAAATACAATAATACTCGGCCTGACCCCATCGGCTCGACGTGAATCCATTTACTGAGCTGCAATTTTAATATATACGCATATGGACGAATTAATAATACAATCAATAGTAAATAAATTCATTGAAAAACTTGAGGAAAAAGCCACGACATTATTTTCGGGACTGGAAAAGGAAGGGAGGCATTTCCTCAAGACTGGACTTCGTAAATATTTAAATGAGCAGCGTATTAAATATTCACACATCAAGACATTGCTGCGCGGAAATACTCCCGCCTATCTCTATGAGGTGTATTATCCGCTTAAGCTCTCTTGTTCAGGAAAGACTATTGAAACAAATAACCTCGATTTGATATTTAATAAGTCGAATTACATTACGATCATAGGGGACGCCGGAAGTGGGAAAAGCACTCTGGTAAAGCATTTGTTTTTAAGCTCCATCCATACTGATTTCGCCATACCAATTCTGATTGAACTGAGATCGCTGAATACCGGGACTGTAAGTTTAGAGGAACACGTTAAAAGAATAATTTCAGAAAGCACCATTGCGTCCGAAAGCGATTCCATTCTTGACCGCTTATTAAAACAGGGGAAATTCATTTTCTTTCTTGATGGCTATGATGAATTAAAGGGCGAGATGAAGCCTCGGGTGCTAGCTAGCTTCAAATCCTTTACCGAGAAGTATGGCCAGAATAAATTCATCTTAACATCTAGGCCGTATTCTGACGCGGAAAATTTTCAGCTCTTCCATAATTATCATATGAAGAAGCTCTCTCTTGAGGAGGGGGATATTGCGGGATTTGTGAACAAGCAGTTGTTGGCGGAAAAAGAGCTTGCTGAAAAAATTCTTGAATCAATTGGAAGGGGGCAGGCTGAGCATATTCGGAGTTTCCTGACAAACCCCCTGCTTCTCTCTCTGTATATATTGACATTTCAAAGTTATGCTGAAGTCCCGGAGAAGAAATATATTTTTTACAGACGTGTGATTCAGGCGTTGTTCGCAGAACATGACAGTAAGACGAAACTTGGTTTCGTCAGGGAAAGAGTGAGTGGAATGAATCAAGAGCAATTTGAAAATCTACTTAAGGTTTTCTGCTTTCTGTCATATTTTGAAAATCGTCCATCGTGGGACCATGATTACATATGCCAAAAATTTAAGCTTATTAAAGAAAAGAAGACATTGGAGTTTGATAACACCAAAACAATTATCGATTTAAAATCAGCAATTGCGCTCTGGACTGAAGACAATGGTCTTTATGCGTTTGCGCATAGATCGCTTCAGGAATATTTTGCCGCACTCTTTATATGCGAACTCACGGATGCCGAAAAAGAGCGAGCTTATAGGAAAATAATCGAAAGATTTAGTAGTCCGCGTAGTGCAAGCGAGACGGAGAATTTCTTATCGCTCCTAAAGGAGATGGATAAATTGCAATTCCTGAAGAGCTACTACCTTCCTCTTTTGCCTGAACTCAGGCAGATAGTTGATAGGCCGACGTTAGTGGCTAGAGGGAAGGCTATGTGTAATTTCTTGATAAATCATGGGGTTGAATACAAAACTTCGCCCGCCCTGAAGGAGCAAGACGGAATAAGGCTGATGGTTCGGGATGAAGTGTATAAAACGATATACATACACCTTCCGTTTACCCAGAAATTGTATAATGTAATGGAGAGTGTCCTTATGAGGCAGAAAGTATACCAAGCATTGGGGGTGAAAGGATCCAAGTCAGAGATGCGAATTGTTGAGGATCCGGTGCCGAGTCAGCGATCGCAAACTGAGATTATATCGCGCGCGCAAGGGAAAAAAATTAAGTTAGATTTCGAAAATAATCCAAAACTCTGGAAATTGGTTCGGGCTCCAGCGATACGAATAGCAGAGGAATTTACTTTATTTATAAAAAATGAAATAGAGGCATCTGAAGGATTTATTAAGCATCAAAAAAATCTAGATCGAGAGTTGGTCGATATGTTATAGGTTGAATGAGGGCGTTGCAGTGTGTGTGCCCATTGGTAGCGCAAAGAATCGAAGCGGGTTTTGTCACTTAGATGTGAAACGTCGAGCCAACGGGGTCAGTCCGAGAATTGTTAGTTAATCAATGTTCAGTTAGAAAAACTAACAATTCTCGGCTTGGCTCCATTTCTGGAACGGCGATGCCTACGGCCGGCGGATGCCTCCTGCCAATAGGGACTTCAAATGGTTTAATCGAAATTTATGAGAAGAGGTCGACCCAGACGGCTAGCGACTGGTTCGACTTCTTTCTTTGTCGGCGATTACTAATTTTTGCATAATCGCTCTTTCGGGACTGGTGCCAAAGTTCTTGATAGCAATCCGAAGTGGCGTGTATGGCGTGAGAGCCAAATGCCGGAAAGTCTCACCTAATGGACGTGAATCAACCTTTATGAACGCGATAACGTGCCCCAGATAAAGTCGACAATATCGAATGCCATCAAAGCGTTCTAGATGAGGATTGAGAATGCCAATTTCATTTGAATCGAACGCTTGGAGAAGAACTCCGAACTGATCGACTGAACCGGGATCTGCCTGGAGTATCGACTGCTTCAAAACCGTTTCACGTCCACCAAGATCAATCTTAGAGAACATGACATGACTACTAACCGAGGCGCGCCAGAGCACTGATAGAATGAATAGCTTTAGCTTCGGATAGTCGTAAGCGGGAAGATGGTATCCGAAGTGACAGGTGCCATCGGTCATCTTCTCGAACTGATCCCATCCCTTCAGAAAGAGATCGTCGCCATAGTCATCCCACTCACTAAAACGGTGCTCACACTCTACGCAAAGAATGGTCGAATCATAAACACCTTTTCGAACCTTTTGCGTGTGGCGTCCCTTTTCGTTTGTGACCAAACGCGGCGGGCCATCGCCATTCGGGTCGATGCGATGGAAACTCCGAGGAATCACATGAGCATCGACCAGCGGTTTATCGAATCCGCAAAGTTTACAGTTCATTTTTTACGAACGCCACAGATGTCGGCGTTGGCACCTTGTTGGTATCCTCGGGTTCCCACTTCTCGGCCTCGACGATGGTTTCGTGAGCAACCACAAGTAACTCGTCGAGATTTGCCGCAGCTAATCGCTTGTCGCCTTCTACGGCGTAAATACTTGGGAAATCTCCCTTCATGGCATCTTCTAGTGCTGCCTCTAAAATGAATATCTTACCGAGCGGAATCATCGTCGGAGGATAATACTCATCATCGTATTTTGCTTTCTTGATGGCCCGTAATCGCAGACGGGCTTTGTGGATACGCCACATAAGATTCCCGATAGATGCATCAACAAACGATTCTTCAGTTGCTGCGCCTAGATCTTCAAGGCTTGTCAGCGTGATGTTAGTTTTTCGCGCCGCTCGCACGGCACCAGATTGGAATCCAGCTTCAGAAAGGAGAAACCCTCGATCCGCTCCGACATCTTGAACAATTGCAGACAGAGCCATGACCTTTTCCTTCGGAACTGCGGAATTCCACGCCTTACATTCAATCACCCATTTGAAAGCGATTCCGTGAAACAGGCCCTCAACATAAACATCCACGCTGTGCACACCGCGCACACCTTCAATGTCGCATTCGACCTTCGCGTTGAGACCAACCTTCCGAAAGAAAGCAGCGGTCTGTTCTTGGTATTCTTTCCAGTTGATGGTCCCGATCGCAGTCATTTTGGCTAACGTAGTCGTGCTATTTTCCGTCCTAAATGTGGAAAAATGTATGCACAAGGGCCCCTTGGGCAAGGAGTGAGTGTAGCGGCAATGGAAGTAGCAAGTAGCTGAAGTGACTCGCGCGCAATGGAGGAGGTGGGGCCGGTGGTCTGGCTCACCTGTCTACAGTAGACTGAGCTGACTGTCATCGGAGTCGGCGACGGTGATTTTTTTCTTGGGCTTGGGTTTGGGGGCGCTCGTGTCCGTCGCGGGGAGTTCGACGCTGGTGTCGTCGGATTCGAGTTTTTGCAGGATGACTTTGGCGCGGGCGATTGAGCGAAGTAGCGAGTAGCGGGTAGTGAGTAGCGAGTAGTAGGAGGCGGAAACGGAGAGGGCAGACCGCCGGTCTGGCCTACAGTAGGTTGAGCTGGGAGTTATCCTCAGGTGTAACGGTGATCTTTTTCTTTGGTTTGGCTT
>JACMKU010000002.1 GCA_014379965.1 Chitinophagaceae bacterium | reverse complement strand
TGGTGAATTGAAATATTCATCTAAATACTGGTCTTTCGGACTTTCCGGACTTTCGGACTACTGACTTCCGGACTTCCCGACTTTCCGACGAACTGTGCAGAACAATCCCCCCCTCTCTCCCCCAAATGAACTAGCTTGGACTATGCTCAAGAAGTATAACGTATCCATTAAAGCCCCTAAGAACGCACCACAGATTGCAGACAACGTAATAAAGGAATTCGATTGCGAAGTTTCTGATCCGAGCAGTTGGCTCGAACCCGGCACGTCAACCCAAAGAGGATTGACCTTTCTCGATAAGAAAGGTAACCAGTTAGATTCTTCCATCTTCAGGAATATGGCCTTCTTCGATTTAGACGGAATGCGATCAGCTTCCGATGAGAAGGCGATAGAAACGCTCATCTACAAATTGCTGTACGATCACTACCAATTTGAAAAGGCTGATGTGAGTGTAACGGTTACTTCCGTCTAATACTTTCCTATTATTATTATTATTTAAGAAACACTCGCGTCCGAGAAACGCTTGGCAAGGTATTTCTCCAGGTGTTGACGGAAAACGGGAAGATCCTGGCAACTGTCGAATAAGGAACGGATATGTTCATTCGGCAACGAGCCCGAATTGATATATTCCGCCAGCCCCGGATTGGCCTTTGTCCATTCACTCTCGAGAGATAATCGTTTCAGGAATGAGGTAATGATCTCCGCCTTGTAAACCGCAGGGAGATGTTGGGTTTGGTCGTTGATCAGGTCAACTTCGGACTGCACCGCTGAAAAATAAGCTGGGTCAAAATCATCACTGGGTCGTATTAGGTATTTCTTGTACTGTCGCATCGTGTAGGGTTTGGTTTGGTTTTCATGAAGGAAGGTAGGTTTATATGATGGGATTTGGTTGCTCGGTTGCTTAGTTTCTCGGTCCGAGCAACGAGGCAACCAAGCAACCGAGCAACCAAATAACGAGCAAGAAGCTGTTTCTACTTTTTTGTATAAACAGCCGTATCTTTGCCCGATGAATTCAGACCTATATCTGCCGGCAGCTAACGACAGGAATGATGAGCCGGGAATAATCGAAAGAACGGTACTCAATGAGTACAAATATGGCTTTGTCACTGATATAGAGGCAGATGAAGCGCCTAAAGGATTGGACGAGAACATCATCCGATTCATTTCGGCGAAGAAGAATGAGCCTGAATGGATGCTGGAATGGCGCCTGAAAGCCTTCCGTCACTGGCTGAAAATGGAAGAGCCTACATGGGCGAATGTCAGCTATACTCCCATCAATTACCAGGATATCATATACTACTCTGCACCGAAGCAGAAAGTGAACCCAGCCAACCTCGACGAGATCGACCCGGAACTGAGAAGGACCTTCGAAAAACTGGGAATCTCCTTAGATGAACAAAAGCGACTATCGGGTGTGGCAGTCGACGCCGTCGTAGACAGTGTTTCCATCGGCACCACCTTCAAGAAGCAGCTTGCCGAACTGGGCATCATCTTCTGTTCAATGAGTGAGGCGATCCGAGAACATCCGGAACTGATCAAGAAACATCTTGGTTCCGTTGTCCCAATTACCGACAATTTCTTTGCGGCCCTCAACGCCGCCGTATTTACCGATGGTTCCTTCTGCTATATTCCAAAAGGGGTGCGCAGTCCAATGGAACTTTCTACCTATTTCCGTATCAATGCCGAGAACACTGGCCAGTTCGAAAGGACGCTGATCGTTGCCGAAGAAGGAAGTTATGTGAGTTACCTCGAGGGCTGTACCGCACCGATGCGCGACGAGAATCAGTTGCACGCTGCCGTCGTCGAACTCATCACGATGGATAACGCGGAGATCAAATATTCCACGGTACAGAACTGGTATCCGGGAGATAAGGAAGGAGTCGGTGGCATCTACAACTTCGTGACAAAGCGTGGAATATGCAAGGGCGTGAATTCAAAGATCTCGTGGACACAGGTGGAGACAGGATCGTCCATCACCTGGAAGTACCCGAGTGTCATTCTCAAGGGAGATAATTCAGTGGGTGAATTCTATTCCGTTGCAGTCACAAATAACTATCAACAGGCAGACACCGGCACCAAGATGATGCACCTGGGGAAGAATACAAAGAGCCGGATCGTGTCGAAAGGTATCTCAGCGGGTTTTAGCAATAATAGTTATCGCGGACTGGTACATGTCAGCAAGGGCGCAACGAATGCACGGAATTTTTCGCAGTGCGATTCTCTCCTGCTTGGCGATAAATGCGGCGCGCACACGTTTCCTTATATAGAAGTAAAGAATAACACCGCCATGGTAGAACATGAGGCGACGACCTCCAAGATCGGTGAAGACCAGATCTTCTATTGCAACCAGCGAGGCATCGATAACGAAACGGCAGTAGCACTCATCATCAACGGTTTCGCCAAAGAGGTAATGAACCAGCTCCCAATGGAGTTTGCGGTTGAAGCGCAGAAGCTGCTGGCGATTAGTTTGGAAGGGAGCGTCGGCTAGCGCGGTGAGTGGTGAGTGGTGAATGGTGAGTAGGTCGCTTTAGATCGGCTGAAATGGATTCGAAATTTAAAGACAGAAATAATAAAAAGGAACAAAATATACCTGGGACGGAAGATGTGAAGGACTGTAGCGTAGTGAAAGGTGAGTCCAAAACGACCCACTCACTATTGACCACTGACCACTCACATCGAATAATACACACACACAATGTTAAACATCCGCAATCTGCACGCCCGCATCGATGGGAAGAACATCCTTAAAGGAATCAATCTTGAAATCAAGGCCGGTGAAGTGCATGCGATCATGGGACCTAATGGTTCTGGTAAGAGTACACTGGCATCCGTACTGGCAGGAAGAAAGGAGTATGAGGTAACAGAAGGTTCTGTGGATTTTCTTGGTAAAGACTTATTGGACCTCTCGCCGGAAGCGCGGGCGGGTGAGGGCTTGTTCCTCGCATTCCAGTATCCTATCGAGATTCCAGGCCTGAGCACAACTAATTTTATCAAGACGGCCGTCAACGAGGTAAGAAAGTACCGTGGAGAGAATGCACTAGATGCAGTCGGTTTCCTGCGCCTGATGAAGGAGAAAATGGCCATCATGAATATCGATCAGTCACTGCTGAGCCGTTCGCTGAACGAAGGCTTCTCCGGTGGTGAGAAGAAACGTAACGAGATCTTCCAGATGGCGATGCTGCAACCGCGATTTGCAATACTTGATGAGACGGATTCGGGACTCGATATCGATGCCATCCGAATCGTTGCGAATGGTGTCAACAAACTCCGGAATAAGGATAATGCAGTATTGGTAGTTACACACTATCAACGTCTGCTCGATTATATCGTACCCGATTTCGTACACGTATTATATAATGGACGCATTGTAAAATCGGGAACCAAGGAACTGGCGCTCGAGTTGGAAGAACGGGGGTATGATTTCATACGTAGCGAAAATCATATTGGCGAAGAAGTGAAGTAAAGTTTAATAGTTTAATAGTTTAATTGTTTGATAGTTTAAGGGTTTAAGAGTTGTGAAATCCGCAGTTTCCTTAGGATTCTGAAGTCTCTGGAACCAGAACTTTTAAACTCTTAAACCATTAAACCTTTAAACCCATTTAAGACAGAATGAATACTAAAGAATATTTCAAGGAACAGTTTGAACAATCGAACGTGCAGGATCGGAACAATCTTCTCGATGTTGTCAGGCGCCAGGCATTCGACACCTTCAGCAAACTAGGCATTCCTGGTGCCAAGCACGAGGAGTGGAAGTACACCCGCATCAGCGGCTTGTTCAACAAAGAATACAGCTTTGGTGTCAATCTTACTCAGGATCCACTCACCCAGGCGGACATCGATGCCATCCGGTTGCCGGGGCATGAATCAGCCAATGAACTCATATTTATAAACGGACGTTTTTCTGCACAGCTTTCTATCGTTCGCTCATCGCAGCTGATCGTACTTCCATTGGAGGAAGCAGCGCGTGGAGAGTATCGGCAGTTAGTAGAGAAACATCTTGGTCATAGCAGTAAATATCAGAAGGATGGCATTAATGCTTTAAACACCGCATTCGTCCAGGCAGGGATTTTCATCTGTGTAGAGAAGGGACAGGTTCCTGATCATCCCGTCTTCATTTATAATGTAGCCGATGCGAAGGCCGTTAATGTGCTATCGCAGCCGCGCACACTAGTATGTATCGGCGAAGCCGCGCAAGTTCAAATTGTAGAAACATTCTCGACGCTTGGTTCACAGGAAAGTTTCACTAACCAGGTGATGGAGATCATCGTAGAAAAGGATGCCTTTGTAGAATATTACAAGATCCAGAACGACAAGGCGAATGCCCACCAGGTTAGTACTACACATATACGCCAAATTGGTAAGAGCCATACACACGCCGTCACAATTTCCCTCAATGGCGGAATGGTGCGGAATAATTTGAATGTAGTGCTCGAGGCCGCACATTGTGAGGCCCACCTGTACGGTTTATATTTTCAGCAAGGCAGCGGTCACATCGATAACCATACTGTTGTCGACAACGTGGAGCCCAATTGCCTCAGCTTCGAACTTTATAAAGGGATCATGGATGATGCCTCTACCGGCGTGTTCAACGGAAAAATATTCGTACAACCGCAGGCGCAGAAGACGAATGCTTACCAGTCAAACAAGAACGTATTGCTATCCCGCGAGGCTAGCGTTAACACCAAGCCACAGCTCGAGATATTTGCCGATGATGTGAAATGCTCGCATGGTTGCACAGTAGGTCAGTTGGATGAGGAAGGATTGTTTTACCTGAGATCGCGTGGCATCCCTGAGAAAAGAGCGTGGTCTCTTCTGCTGCAAGGCTTCACGATGGATATTCTTGAGAAGATAAAGTCACCTGCAATACGTACCTATGTGGATGGTTTGATTGCGGAGCGACTCGAGTTCAGGTCACATGGTCAGCAAGAAATTGATTAATGACTGAGACATTTACCATAGAAAAATCTTTGGATATCGCTCATATCCGTGACCAGTTCCCCATTCTGAAGAGAACGGTCAAGGGCAAGCCACTCATTTATTTCGATAACGCGGCTACTTCGCAGAAGCCGAAGCAGGTCATTGATGCCCTGGTGGATTATTATTCCAATTACAATGCGAATATTCACCGCGGCATTCACTCGCTTGCGGAAGAAGCGACGGCGGCATACGAGGCTACCCGCGATGAAGTACAACGTTTCATTGGTGCAGCCTCAAGGGAGGAGATCATTTTCACTCGTGGTACTACGGAGAGTATCAACCTCGTGGCATTCACCTGGGGACGGCAAAACGTAAAAGAAGGCGATGAGATCATCATCTCCGAGATGGAGCATCACTCCAATATCGTTCCCTGGCAAATACTTTGCCTCGATAAGAAAGCAGTATTGAAAGTGATCCCTGTGAATGAGAAGGGCGAATTGAAAATGGACGCGTATGAGAAACTGCTTGGTCCCAGGACGAAGCTGGTCTCTCTCGTTCACGTTTCCAATGCGCTTGGCACAGTCAACCCGGTTCGTGATGTCATCGATCTCGCTCACCGCCACGGTGCACATGTGATGATTGATGGCGCACAATCCTCCGTTCATCTCGATATAGATGTACAGGCGATGGATTGTGATTTCTTCGCGTTCTCCTCTCATAAAGTTTATGGCCCAACGGGAGTAGGCGTGTTATATGGCAAGAAACAATTGCTAACAGATATGTCGGTATTCCAGGGCGGCGGTGAAATGATCAAGGAAGTATCGTTTGCAGGTACCAGTTACAATGATCTCCCCTATAAGTACGAGGCAGGTACTCCCAATATCGCCGATACTATTGCATTCGGCACGGCGCTGGAGTTTATCAAACATGTAGGCAAGGATCGCATCCGTGATCACGAAAACCAATTGCTCGAGTATGCCACTCAACGACTGAAGCAGATCCCTGGATTGAGGATCATCGGGGAAGCAAAAGAGAAGATCAGTGTGATATCATTCGTGGTAGAGGGCGTACATCCGCAAGACTTAGGAATATTGCTCGATAATCGCGGCATCGCAGTTCGTACGGGTCATCACTGCGCGCAGCCGCTGATGGATTCCTTTAATATTCCGGGAACCACCCGTGCATCTTTTGCGATGTACAACACGAAAGAAGAAATCGACGAGTTAATAATAGGATTGGAGAAAGCCGTTAAACTCTTATCGTAGGATGGAGGGGAAACAGACCATACAGGAGACGGAACAGGAAATAATAGAAGAATTCGCGCTCTTCGACTCATGGGACGATAAGTATGAGTACATCATCGACATGGGAAAGAAGTTGCCTGTGCTGGCGGAGGAATTCAAGACCGATTCGAACAGGGTGAGGGGATGCCAGTCTACGGTATGGCTCGCGACTGACTTTAAAGATGGTCGGATTTATTTCAAGGCTGATAGCGATGCGGTAATTGTGAAAGGGCTGATCAGCATGTTGATTCGTGTGCTATCAGGTCATACCCCCGATGAGATCATTCACGCCCCGCTCAATTTCATGGGCGCGATAGGGATGACGACTCACCTCGCGCAGACGCGGTCAAATGGATTGCTGTCGATGGTGAAACAAATGAAACATTACGCATTGGCCTATAAGGTGAAGAACGAAAATATCAACCAATGACAATGGACACAGAAGCATTGAAGCAGAAAGTGATCGAATGCATACAGACGATATTCGATCCGGAGATCCCGGTCAATATCTATGAACTCGGGCTTATTTATGAGGTGTCGATATTGCCGTTGAACAATGTACAGATCGTGATGACGCTAACGTCGCCAGGTTGCCCGGCGGCGCAGACACTACCGGTGGAAGTGGACCAGAAGGTGAGCCAGATCGAGGGAGTGAATGATGTGCATGTGGCAGTGACCTGGACACCGACATGGAATAAGAGCATGATGTCGGAGGCGGCACAGCTTGAATTAGGATTTATGTGAGTTTCAAGCAGAGAAGGTTTCACGCAAAGACGCAAAGATTCGCAAAGACGCAAAGGGTTTCCTTAACTATCAAAAATCCTGAATCTGCGTCAATCATAACAAATCATGAAAATCTGCGGTCAACTTTAATTAAAAAAACGTCAACATGAAAATCACCGCGCAGGAGGAATATGGTTTACGGGTCCTGATCCGCATAGCCGCGTGCAGGGACGAACAGGGGATGAGCATACCCCAGTTGACAGAGTCGGAGGGATTGAGCAGTCATTATATTGCCAAACTTACGCGCCTCCTTCGCATGGGAGGGTTCATCAATAGCACACCAGGTTATAAGGGAGGATATGTGTTGGCCAAACCCGCGAGAGAAATTATCATCAGGGACGTACTCAAGACGCTTGGCGGTGTTCTGTTCGATGATGAATTCTGCCGGCAGCATACTGGCGCCGTAAAGCTTTGTACCAATTCGGTGGATTGCTCGGCGCGCTCTCTATGGCAGATGGTACAGTTTACCGTTGACCAGCTACTGGCAAAGGTCACTCTGCACGATCTCGTCAATACGGAGAAAGAATCGACGGTTATACTCAATTCCTTTCTAAATACCGTTACTATACCTTCAACTCCTGTTGAGTAGTTCTAGTTATTGCTCAACAGCGATGTTTTTTCTCGGTTTATATTTTTCCCTCAACATCATTATGGGTCTTTCGAAAAAGGTATAAAGTAGATAAGACAACCCAATGGTAATTGATAAATACAACAGGTAGCAAAGACCGCTTACTAGCCAATGTGAGCCAATCACCAAACCCATCCACGCCAAAAGCGGTGGCATGAATATCTTCAATACTACCGTTAGGTGCAATAAATACATTGAATACGAGATCACGCTGATGAAGGTGATTGCCTTGTACAAAACTCCTTTTCCCCTAGAAATCGTCTGAAGTTTCGGAAGTAATAGAAATGTACCTATTGACTGAAAGGTTAAATAAAAGTATTCGTAGTATAGGGAATTGACCGAGCCCAGTGCACGCGATCCAAACAGAATTACAAGGCCAGCTATTAGCAACGTGTTCTTATGCCTAGTCCATGCCTGATAGTAATATTGAGAAAGATACGCACCAAGGATACCATACATGATGGAATCGAGCCTAGTAAGTACTTGTTTCCTGATATTCATATCCCACGTTCCTTCAAGCATATAGCTGTGAGTGTGGGATTTGTAAATACGGTAGAAAGTCACGGTCACTAATATAAATACGATCCAGCCAAGCAAGACCTCTCTCTTATACTTAGAAACCCTACTGAGCAAGAACAGACCAAGGGGAATAAGCAGGTAAAACCATTCCTCCACACTCAAACTCCACGCCTCTGGGAAAAAGTCTGGATGCGGAGAGTTGAAGTTTTGAATGAACAAGAAAAAATGGAGGAACCTTTCGGGAAAGGCATCGTACGCATAAAAATACGCGGCCAGTAGAAAAAGTAAAACGAGAAAGTAATTCGGAAGTGTCCTAAACCAGCGTCGCACCCAAAAGCCTGTCAGTTGTTTCCAGCCAAGACCTGTACCGTCCATGATGCGCAAAAGAATACCGCCAATAAGGAAGCCGCTCAGCACGAAGAAAAGATCTACACCATCGAGGATGAATAGCCAGTATGCGTGGAGCGTATCCGGCTTGAGATGTGGACGTACGAAGACGAGCCCATGTGATTGAATCACAAACAGTATCGCGGCAGCCCGCAATATGTCAAGGCCGTAGATTCTTTTGGTGGGAGGAGGGTTCATGGTGAGTGGTCAGTGGTCAGCGGTGAGTGAATGGTGAATCGTCATTGCGAGCGAAGCGAAGCAAGTGAATGGTGAATAGTGAGTGGTGAATGACATCCCGTGAATTGATAGTCCACTATGACTTCGAACCGTCGAACATGGCGAATCTCGGAGTGCCATTCACCACTCACTATTCACCATTCACTCACTCACTCACGCTTAAAAAATAAATGTCAAAAAAACACTTATTATCCAAAATATCCTATATTGCCGTATAAATTGCTGCCATCAGAATGCAAACTTCCTCATTTGTCATCGGCGTTGACTATGGTACGGATTCAGTCCGGTCAGTAATCGTCGACACCGCGCAAGGCAATGAAATCGCCTCCTCCATTTATTATTATCCACGCTGGAGAGACGGCATGTACTGCGATCCGTCCATTAACCAGTTTCGGCAACATCCACAAGATTACATAGATGGACTTGAAGCTACGATTAAAGAGGCATTGAATAATGCGGGACAGGTTGCTCGCCAAAATATTAAAGGAATTGCAATAGATACGACTGGCTCGACACCCGTGGCTGTCGATAAAGCGGGAACTCCACTTGCCCTGCTTCCCGGTTTCGAGAATAACCCCAACGCACAATTCGTCTTATGGAAGGACCATACCGCCACCGCAGAGGCGGCCGAGATCAATGAAGTATCGAAAAAGTTTCCCGTTGATTATCTAAAGTATGTGGGCGGTATCTATTCCAGCGAATGGTTCTGGGCGAAGCTACTTCACATCCTCCGGGTAGATGGCGAGGTGAGAAAAGCATGTCATAGCTGGGTGGAACACTGCGACTGGATTCCCTTCCTGCTTACTGGTGGCAACGACATCCAACAAATGAAACGTAGCGTGTGCTCAGCAGGGCATAAGGCGCTCTGGTCTTCTGCCTTCGGTGGATTACCTCCCAATGATTTCTTCGTTGCCGTAGATCCAGTGCTGGATGGGTTTACGTCACGATTATTCAAGAATGCATATACGAGCGACAAATCCGCCGGGTTCCTCTCTTCCGAATGGGCCGGGAGGCTGGGCTTGTCAACAGATGTCGTAATATCCGTTGGCGCCTTCGATGCACACATGGGTGCGGTAGGCGGGCAGATTCAACCTTATCACCTAAGCAAGGTGATGGGTACATCCACCTGCGATATGCTTGTGGCTCCAATAGAAGAGATCGGCGATAAATCAATACGCGGCATTTGTGGCCAGGTACCTGGTTCCGTGATACCCGGCATGATGGGGATGGAGGCAGGACAGTCGGCATTCGGCGATACCTATGCCTGGTTCAAGTCGCTACTTTCATGGCCACTACAATTATTATCCTCAACTTCCCTGGTTGAACCATCTGTCGCCGAGGCACTAAAAAAAGAAATAAGCGATAAGATCATTTCTGAATTATCCATACAGGCTATGCGTCTACCTCTCGGTGAGGATGATGAGCTGGCTATTGATTGGCTGAATGGGCGCCGCACTCCGGATGCCAACCAGGAATTGAACGCAGCGCTCATTAATCTTAATCTTGGTACAGGTGCGCCACAGGTTTTCAAGGCGCTTGTGGAGGCTACGTGTTTCGGTGCAAGAGCAATCGCGGAGCGTTTTGTTGACGAAGGTGTTCCGGTGAAAGGTCTCATCGGGCTGGGTGGTGTCGCAAAGAAGTCGCCCTATATCATGCAAACAATGGCCGATGTGATGAAGATGCCTATTAGGATACACAAGTCGGATCAGACTTGTGCAGCCGGGGCGGCGATGTTTGCAGCCACCGCAGCAGGAATTTTCCCTTCGGTGGAAATAGCAATGGAGACGATGGGACAGGGTTTCGACGCAGAATACAAACCTGACAAGTCGAAAGCGAAACTTTATACCAGGCGATACAAGCAATATATCAAGCTGGGAAAGTTTATCGAAAAAAATTAATACAAGCAGGACTTATGAGCTACGAACACATAAGACAGGCGGCCTTCGAGGCCAACATGCAACTCCCCGAGCTGGGGTTGGTATTATTCACCTTTGGAAATGTTAGCGCAGTGGATCGCAACCAGGGCGTGTTTGCTATTAAGCCAAGCGGCGTTCCGTACAATGAATTGAGCGTTGAGAAAATGGTTGTCGTTGACTTCGATGGCAAGGTAGTGGATGGCACACTTCGGCCTTCCTCTGATACGAAGACGCATGCCGTGTTGTATAAACATTGGCCTAACATTGGGGGAATCTCACATACGCATAGTACTTATGCTACTGCGTGGGCGCAGGCGCAGCGGGCGATTCCTATCTATGGCACTACTCATGCCGATCATTCCACGCTTGACATTCCCTGTGCTCCTCCCATGAGTGGGAAGATGATAAAGGGCGACTACGAATATGAGACCGGGTTCCAGATCATCAATTGGTTTAAAAAGAAAGAGCTTAGCTACGAGGAATCGGAAATGATACTCGTGAGCAACCATGCACCGTTTACCTGGGGTAACTCGGCCCATAAGGCCGTATATAATAGCGCAGTGCTCGAGACCATCGCGAAGATGGCTACCCTTACGGAACAGGTGAATCCCAAGGCAGAACGATTGAAGAAAGCACTTATCGACAAACATTTCGAGAGAAAACACGGACCCGGTTCCTATTATGGACAATAGCGAAGTTGCTACAATAAAATAAAGACATGAAAGATCTAAATCATTTAGAAGTTTGGTTCGCCACAGGCAGCCAGCATTTGTATGGTGAAGCCACGCTAAAGCAGGTGGACGATCACTCCCGTCAAATTGCGGAAGCACTGAATGGAGCGGATGCGATGCCGGTGAAAATTGTTTTCAAACCCGTATTGAAATCCACCGAAGAGATTCACGCGCTCTGCGCGGAAGCGAATAATTCCAGCAACTGCATCGGTATCATTGCCTGGATGCATACCTTCTCTCCGGCGAAGATGTGGATAGGAGGACTGAAGATCCTTCGCAAGCCACTGCTCCATCTTCATACGCAATTCAACCGCGACATTCCCTGGAAGGAGATAGATATGGACTTCATGAACCTAAACCAATCTGCACACGGCGACCGTGAGTTTGGGTACATCATGACTAGAATGCGACTTGAAAGAAAAGTAGTCGTAGGTCACTGGCAGAATGAGAAAGTAGTACAGCAGACGAGCGTATGGATACGTGCCGCCGCCGCCTGGCATGACTGGCAGGGAGCAAAGTTTGTCCGCTTCGGTGATAACATGCGGTATGTAGCGGTAACTGATGGAGACAAGGTGGAGGCCGAAATCAAATTCGGCTACTCCGTGAATACACATGGCGTCGGAGACCTGGTCAAAGTAGTAAAGGAAGTAGGTGATAAGGACATCGATACGCTAGTAAAGGAATATGAAGACCGATATAATGTTGCAAGCGCGTTGCGCAAGGCAGGAGACAAACACAATTCACTCCGTGAGGCTGCGAGAATTGAAATCGGTCTTAGGCATTTCCTGGAAGCGGGTAATTATAAAGGGTTCACCGATACATTCGAAGACCTGCACGGACTGGTCCAGCTCCCCGGTATAGCCGCACAGCGATTGATGGGCGAGGGGTATGGTTTCGGTGGAGAGGGAGATTGGAAGACTGCGGCGCTGGTGAGGGCGATGAAGGTGATGGGCACCGGTCTCGCCGGTGGCAACTCATTCATGGAAGACTACACTTATCACTTTGAACCCAATAACCAGATGGTGCTCGGTGCGCATATGCTTGAGATCTGCGAGAGCATTGCAAGTGGCAAGCCATCATGCGAGATACATCCACTTGGAATCGGCGGCAAGGCCGACCCTGTTCGACTCGTCTTCAATGTGGCGGGAGGTGAGGCATTGAACGCATCGATCATCGATATGGGAAATCGTTTTCGCCTGCTCGTGAATGAGGTCACTGCGGTTTCTCCCAAGTATGATCTCCCGAAGCTTCCTGTAGCAAGAGTGCTCTGGAAGCCCCATCCAAATATGTACGACGGACTCGCCGCTTGGATTTATGCTGGAGGGGCGCACCATACCTGTTATAGTCAGAACCTGACTGCAGAATATCTCGAGGACTTCGCGGCAATGGCAAGCATTGAATGCGTAGTGATCGATAAACAGACGGACCTGCAGCGGTTTCAGAAGGAATTGAAGTGGAGCGAGGTGTACCACCAGGTGTATAGGTAGTTTGTGGAGATAAGGAATTAGTAATTGGGAATCAGGAATCGGACAGGGAAAAGCCAAAATAGAACTCATTTTCTTACAACCAACGATTGACGCTTTATGAAGAATTTATCTGCATTAGACATCACGATCTTCGTTATCTACTTCGTTATAGTAGCAGGGTACGGTTACTGGATATACTGGAAAAAGAAAAAGGCAGTAACTGATACACACGACTTCTTCCTCGCGGAAGGATCGCTCACCTGGTGGGCGATTGGCGCATCACTCATCGCCTCGAATATCTCCGCCGAGCAGTTCATCGGCATGAGCGGCGAGGGCTTCTTCGCCGGCATCGCGGTCGCAGCTTACGAATGGATCGCAGCGGTAGCACTCATCATCATCGCTATCTTCTTCATGCCGGTATATCTGAAGAACAAGATCTTCACGATGCCGCAGTTTCTGAAGCAACGATACAATGGCACGGTGGCAATGATCATGACCGTATTCTGGCTCTTCCTGTATGTTGTTGTCAATCTTACTTCGATACTTTACCTCGGTGGCATGGCTATCTCCGGTTTGTTGACAGACGCCCCGATTGGCAGTCCGCAGTTCACACAGATGTTGCACATAGTGATGATCGTGCTCGCCTTTTTCGCACTGATCATCACACTCGGTGGTATGAAAGTGATCGGTTATACCGATGTGATCCAGGTTACGGTGCTGATCATCGGTGGACTGGCCACTACTTACCTCGCGCTTACTATCGTGGGCGAAAAATTCGGCCATGGCAAGGACGCTATCGCAGGATTCAAGGTATTGATGGACCAATCGCCTGAACATTTTCACATGATCTTTGATAAGCCAAAGGAGGGTGCCTCTCAACTGCAGATAGATCGATACCTGGTGTTGCCGGGTATCGCCATGTACTTTGCGGGACAGTGGATCGTCAACTTGAATTACTGGGGCTGCAATCAATACATCACGCAACGTGCGCTTGGAGCCGACCTCAAGACTGCCCGTACGGGTATTCTCTTTGCGGGTTTCCTTAAACTATTGATGCCCGTCATCGTGATGTTGCCCGGAATTGCTGCCTACGTATTATATAAAGAGAATCATCTCCCTGGTTTCAACGGATCGAAGGATACGGCCTACTCTGCCATTCTCGCATTCCTGCCCAGCGGACTGAAAGGTCTATCCATCGCCGCGCTTACCGCCGCTATCGTGGCGTCGCTTGCGGGAAAGCTAAACAGCATCTCGACCATTTATACACTCGACATTCATAAAAAATACATAAGGAGAGAAGCAACTGAGAAGAAACTCGTGTGGACTGGAAGGATCACTGTATGGGTGGCCATGTTCATCGCATTGATCTTTACCTGGGAGGATATCCTTGGTATCGGTGGAGAAGGCGGGTTTACTTTCATCCAGAAATATACGGGCTTCATTAGCCCCGGTGTCTTCGCTATGTTCATCCTTGGTATGTTCTGGAAAAGAACGACAGGTGCGGCAGCGGTCGTCGGCGTCATCACTGGATTGGTGCTTGCTGTATTCTTTAACAACTATGCGCCATCGGTATTGGGTCATGAAACATGGCTATACTCCGCATTCCCGACGCAGGAGAAAGTGGATGGCGTAATGCAGGAGGTTTGGAGAATACCATTCCTCATCAACATGGGATGGTCGTTCTTCTTCACGATGCTCATCATGATCCTTGTGAGTTTGCGCGGACCGAAAGTGAATCCGAAGGCATTTATCCTCGATAAGGAAATGTTCAAGTTGAGCAAAGGCCATATCATCATGATCGTGATCACGCTGTTAATATTGGCAGGACTTTATATCAAATTCTGGTAAAACGAATTATTAATGGCTGCACCATACCAAGACCAGGCTCGACTATTGGTTGCCGTCGACTGCATCATCTTCGGCTTCAATGGCAAGGAGCTGAAAGCCCTGCTCGTCAAGAGGCGACTGGAACCTGAGATGGGAAGGTGGTCGCTCATGGGAGGCTTCGTCCAGCAAGAGGAGAGCGTGGAGCAAGCGGCGACAAGGGTACTTGATCAATTGACCGGACTCACTGACATCTACATGGAACAACTGTATTGTTTCGGCGATGTAAAGAGAGATCCTGGCGGTCGGGTGGTATCCGTTGCCTTCTTTGCACTCATCAAGATCGATGACTATGATGAGGCGCTGATGATGGATCACCATTCACAATGGTTTAGCCTGAACAAATTACCGCCTCTCGTTTTCGATCACAAGAACATGATCAGGCAGGCGAGGCAACGATTGAAAGAGAAAGCATCCACGCATCCCATCGGTTTTGCCTTGCTTCCTCTCAAGTTCACGCTGCAGCAACTCCAGGGATTGTATGAGGCCATCTATGAGACGTCGCTGGACAAACGAAATTTCACGAGGAAGATCCATTCACTCAATATTCTTCACAAGCTGGGAGAGAAGGACAAGGAATCGTCGAAGAAAGGGGCATTCTATTATGTATTCGATAGAAAGAAATACGAGCAGCTTGATAAAGAGGCCATTCAATTTCTATAAATAATTAAAACCAGGCACACATGAAGACCCTGTTTTTTTCAATCATAGCAATGTTTCTTGCAGTAACTGGCGCGGGACAGACGAGGATGTCCATCTCCACAGTAAGCAATGCGCCGACGATCAGCCGACACATCTATGGCCACTTCGCCGAGCACCTTGGTCGTTGCATCTACGATGGATTCTGGGTGAGCGATACTTCTACCCTTAGAAGGAAGGACAGGATTCGTCTCGATGTAGTGGATGCCCTGAAGAAGATCAAGATACCAAACCTGCGCTGGCCAGGTGGTTGTTTCGCCGATGAGTATCATTGGAGGGACGGCATTGGTCCGAGAACGCAGCGACCAAAGATGCTTAATACACATTGGGGAAATGTGGTAGAAGATAATAGTTTCGGCACGCATGAGTTCCTCGAACTGTGTAACCTGTTAGAGACAGAACCCTACATCGCCGGAAACGTTGGAAGCGGTACGGTGGATGAGATGAGCAAGTGGGTAGAGTACTTCAACTTCGATGGACTAAGTCCGGCTACAGAATTGAGGAAGCAGAATGGCCGCAGCACACCATGGAAGGTTCAATACTGGGGAGTAGGCAATGAGAGCTGGGGTTGCGGAGGCAACATGACTGCCGACTATTATGCGGATGAATACAGGCGATATGCAACTTTCTGTAAGAACTACCCCGGTGCGCCATTGAAGAAAGTAGCGGGTGGATCCAATGGGAACGATTATAACTGGACGGAGACACTCATGCGTAAAATTCCTTTGTCCATGATGTGGGGATTATCGCTTCATTACTACACGTTACAGGGAAACTGGGATAAGAAAGGATCGGCTACGCAATTCAACGAACAGGAATATTTCACTACGATGCGGAAGTGCTTGCAGATGGACGAGGTCGTTACGCGTCATTCTACCATCATGGATCGATACGATCCTTCTAAGAGGGTCGCCATGGTAGTAGATGAGTGGGGCGTTTGGACCGATGTGGAGCCCGGGACTAATCCAGGATTTCTCTACCAACAGAATAGTTTGCGCGATGCATTGATCGCTGGCGCCACTCTAAACATTTTCAACAACCATGCAGACCGTGTTAAGATGGCAAACCTCGCGCAGACGGTCAACGTACTACAGGCGCTGATTCTTACAAAAGGTAACCAGATGCTGCTCACTCCGACGTACCATGTGTTCGATATGTACAAGGTTCATCACGATGCAAAACTACTGCAGGTGAATTTTGCAAGTCCCGATTACATAGTCGGGGACCAGAAGATCCCGGCCGTGAGTGTTTCGGCGTCGAGGGATAGTACCGGCAAGGTGCATGTATCATTGGTAAACATGGATGCAAACAAGGATATCGTCATCAGGACATCATTGCATGATATGAACTGGCAGACCGTCACCGGGCAAGCAGTGACCTCGGCTCGGTTTACGGATATTAATACATTCGAACGGCCGGGGCTAATCACCATTTCTGATTTCAAGGGTGCGAGGAAGGAAGGGAATGAACTGGTGGTGACGTTACCTAAATTATCCGTCGTCGTTTTGGAATTAAAATAGATGTTATGAAGTTGAATCGCGTTTGTTTGATTATCGCTCTTGCGTTCATATCGGTTACGGCTGCAGCGCAGAAGAATTCACCGATAGTCGTCAATGTGAACAAGCCGGGCGCGGAGATTCAATCCACCATGTACGGTGTCTTTTTCGAAGACATCAACTTCGCAGCCGATGGCGGAATATATGCCGAGCTCGTGAAGAATCGATCATTCGAGTTCTCGGATCCATGGATGGGGTGGGACAGGAGAAACCAGGATCGGAAAGGAAGCGTACTGATCATAAATCGCGGTGGCCCCAATCCAAGATTCGCGAGGATCACAGTATCGACCGACACTGCCGCGTATGCGCTGACTAATGAAGGCTTTCGCGGAATAGGCATAAAGAAAGATAATACATATCACTTCTCACTGAATGCGCGAATGGAGGCTGGAGCGACGCAGGATATATCGATCCGATTGATAGATGCGAAAGGTGCTGAAGTAGGTAACAGCAAGATCACAATTACCGGAGGTAATTGGAAGCAGTACAAAGCATCGATCATTGCCAATACCACTTCTCCAAAGGCATCACTTAGAATTTCATTTGATAAGAAAGTCGTCACGGACATCGATATGGTTTCGCTTTTTCCACAGGATACATGGAAAGGTCGTCCGGGTGGTCTTCGCAATGATCTCGTGCAATGGCTCGCGGACATGAAGCCGGGATTCGTTCGGTTTCCCGGGGGATGCATCGTGGAAGGAAGGGAACTAGCCACGAGATATCAATGGAAGAAGACGGTAGGTGAAGTGGATCAGCGCGAGCTCTCCATCAACAGGTGGAATACGGAATTCCGCCATCGAGCCACCCCGGATTATTACCAGAGCTTCGGTCTTGGGTTCTATGAATACTTTCTTTTGTCCGAAGACATTGGCGCATCACCATTGCCTATCATCAATTGCGGAATGGCCTGTCAATTCAATACGGGCGAAGTGGTGCCACTCGATGAACTGGATCCGTACATTCAGGATGCGTTAGATCTAATTGAATTCGCCAATGGTTCGGTAGAAACGAAATGGGGAAAGCTGAGAGCATCGATGGGACACGCTGCGCCATTCAACTTACGCATGCTCGGTGTGGGCAATGAGCAGTGGGGACCCCAGTATGTGGAACGATACAAAATATTCTCTGAGGCGATACGCAAGCAATACCCGGACATAAAACTGGTGGTGAGCCTGGGTCCAAATGCGAATGGACCGTTGTTCGAATATCTTGATCCGAAGATGCGTGAGCTGAAGGCAGATATTCTGGATGAACATTACTACCTGCCTCCCGAATGGTTCCAGGCAAATGCGAGTCGATACGACAACTATGACAGGAATGGTCCGAAGATCTTCGCGGGCGAATATGCGGCACACGTGAAGGGAACGGAGGGAATAAAAAGGAATAACTGGCTTGCAGCATTATCGGAGGCGGCCTTCATTACGGGGCTGGAGAGGAATGCTGATGTGGTGCACATGAGTTCATATGCTCCGCTCTTTGCCCATGCTGAGGCGTGGCAGTGGGCTCCTGATTTGATATGGTATGACAACCTGAGGTCATATGGAACACCAAGTTATTATGTACAGCAACTTTTTTCTGTAAACAAAGGCACCCAGGTGTTGCCACTTCTAAAGAATAATGGGGTGCTGGCAGGGAATGATAGCCTGTATGGGACGGCATCAATAGACAGGGTACAAAATCAAATAATTATCAAGCTTGTCAACCTTTCCTATGCGCCGCATAATGCAACCATTTTATTAGAAGGATTAAAGAAAAAGCCAAGCCAGGCTGCTATGACAATTCTTAGCAGTGCAACGGAAAGGCAGAATTCCTTTGAGGAGCCTGCCGCGATTTCACCTATTGAGAAAACAATACAGCTGAATAAAAAGAATATGACGGTTGATTTGGCTCCTTATTCTCTAACGATATTGCGGATCCCCGTGGAGAAAGCTAGTGGGAAGTAGGTAGTGGCGAGTAGGGTGTTGATGGTGGTGTGTAAAATACCGGGAATTTAGAACTAAGCCTCATTTGCCATATAAGTTTTACTACTAGTATTGCAAGATGTTGGAGTTGTCACACAAAAATTTGAAGGTCTATTTAATGTCGTTGGAGTTGGTTAAGGAAGCTTATATTATTACAAGCCAATTTCCAAAAACTGAACAACATATTTTGGTTTCTCAAATACGGAGAGCAAGTGTTTCAGTTTGCAGTAATATTGCTGAAGGTGCTTCGAGGATTTCTAAAAAAGAGAAGAGAAGGTTTTACGAGATATCCCGTAGTTCTTTGGTCGAAATAGATTCTGAATTTGAAATCGCCTTCAAGCTATTACATTGTAGAAAGGAACAAATCGCGAATTTTTAAAGATTTCTAGAATCGACTTTCAAAATGTTAAGCAAAATGATCGAAAATATCGATTTAAACCTGCGAAAGGAGTAAGTACGATATTGGTGGTATGGGGGAATGTGTTTGGCGCGACCATGTTGATTGTAAGAAGATGGCGTCTTCAATTACCCTACTGGCTACTCCCTACTTCCTACTCGCTTTCTTATAATCGATCAATAAATTCAAAAAATGAAAAGTAAATTACTTCTATTGTACGCTCTGTCAGTTCTTCTCGGACTGGCTGCTTGCGACAGTAACAAAACAACGGCAGACATGGACGGAAAAAAAGCAGGAATCAGCAAAGTCAGTTTCGGTAATACAGACGGAAAGGATGTATTCCTGTATACGCTAACAAACAACAAGGGGAACCAGGTCAAGATCACTAACTATGGCGGCATCATGACATCGTGGACATCACCAGACAAGAACGGAAAGGTGTCCAGTATCCTTGTCGGATTCGACAGCCTGGCGCCATACCTGCAGACACCCCCGTACTTCGGAGCATTGATTGGTCGGTATGGCAACAGGATAGCAAAAGGAAAATTCAAGATCGATGGCGTGGAATATACGCTGGCAACCAACAACGATCAGAACCATTTGCACGGCGGTAACAAAGGATTCGACAAAGTAGTTTGGGAATCATCGATCTTAAATGACTCAACGCCGACCCTGCTCTTAAGTTACAATAGCCCTGACGGAGAAGAAGGCTACCCTGGCAATCTGAAAGTGAATGTTCGGTACACATTGACCGACGATAATGAAGTGGAAATAGAGTATAACGCGGAGACTGATAAGCCCACGATCATAAATCTCACCCAGCATAACTATTATAATCTTACTGGCGACGTGACTAATTCGATCCGCGAGCATCGCCTGATGATCGATGCAGACGCTTATACGCCCGTAGACGCTTCGCTGATCCCTACGGGTAAGATCGAAGCGGTGAAAGGAACTGCATTTGACTTTACAGCTACGGAGAAGATCGGCGCGCGCATTGACAAGGTGGAAGGGGGATACGATCACAACTGGGTATTGAACAGGAAGGATAGTTCAATGCAACGCGTAGCAGTTCTTACTGACTCCATAAGCGGAAGGAAACTCGAAGTCTTTACAGTAGAACCGGGGATGCAATTCTATTCAGGTAATTTTCTCGATGGGACGTTCAAGACTTCTTCGGGTCAGCCAGTGAACCTGCATACGGCCCTCTGCCTGGAGACGCAACATTTTCCCGATTCTCCCAATCAGCCCTCATTTCCCGGCACGGTGTTGCGCCCGGGTGAGAAATACCATACTATGACTAAATATAGACTCAGTATCGAATAACCATCAATCGGCAATAGGCAATAGTCAATAGTCAATAGACAATAGACAATAGGCAATAGGCAATAGCCAATTGCCAATAGCTTCGGCAATAGGCGACTTTACATTCTATATTTTATATCCAATGAGATATTGTCTTGCACTTGATTTGAAACCTGACCAGGAGTTTATCGCTCAATATGAGGAGCATCATCGTGATGTATGGCCAGAGATTGCAGAGAGTATTAAGGATGCGGGCATCGAGCACATGGAGATTTATAGAACAGGAAATCGCTTATTCATGATTATAGAAGTGAATGACACATTTGACTTCGGCAAGAAGGCAAAGGCAGACGCGGCGAATCCAAAGGTGCAGGAATGGGAACAGTTGATGTGGAAATTCCAGTTACCGTTGCCGTGGGCAGGTGCGGGGGAGAAGTGGGTGTTGATGGAGAGGATCTTCGATATGTGAGGCGGTAGGCGGTAGGCGGTAGCAATAGGCTATAAGCAATAGGCAAGTTAAGTTGGAAAGTGCAGTACGCAATGTGATTACTAAGTTTGGAGTGTCGCACACCCATAACCCATAACTCATAACCCGTAACTCTTCTCGCTACAGCGACCTGGCGAACCACGCCGTCGACTTAAACAACAGCCTTATGTGTTTAAGAATGGTGGTCACTATCATCATGAAGCCTATTAATATAAGGAGGATGTACTCTTCTTTAATATCCTTCAGCCAATAAACTTCCATCAGGATGATGCCATGAATGCAACAGATGAGGCGGGCGGCGAAAAGATGACTGAAGCCTGCATTGGTGAGCAGGTGATGAATATGGATCTTGTCTGCCTCGAATGGAGATTTTCCGTTCCATATACGGATGGCAAACACGCGAAGTGTATCGTACACGGGAATAAACACGATGCTGAGTATGAAAAGAGGCGCGTGTGGTAATTCTGTCAGGGTGTTGATCTGCATCAGCCGGATACAAAGCACGGCTATGCTGAACCCAAGCACGAGCGAGCCTGTGTCTCCGAGAAATATTTTCGCAGGGTTGAAATTGAAATAAAGAAATCCTACAACGCTTCCCGCCAGGGAGAACGCGATGAGCGCCGAGGCGATGTCTCCATTTAGCGTAAGAAAAATACCGAGTGCAGCGAGGCTCATGAACCCTATGCCACCCGCGAGCCCATCAATGCCATCGATAAGATTAAAAGCATTCGTCACTCCCACGATTGTAAGCATCGTAAACGTGTATTGTGCTGCCAATGGTAATTCATGTATGCCGAACAAACCTTCGAAAGAGGTGATCCTTATACCAGATATGGCCATTAACGTAGCGAGTCCCAGTTGCACCAGGAATTTATACCGGGCAGAAAGATCTTTGATATCATCCATGATACCGAGCGATAACAAAACGAGTACTGAAAGGAAGAAACAGATCTGGTGAGTTTCATACTTTAGTGGCGACCAAAGCACCAGTGCCGAAAGCATGCCCGCAATGACCGCTATGCCTCCCATCGTTGGTACAGGCGTGGTGTGTTCTTTGCGATCACTTGGAAGATCATATAGGTTATACTTCCTGGAAAAATAGATGATAACGGGAACTAACATCATTGTAACGACAAATGCCGTAACAAAACCTAATAGCGCAAACTTGTAGTCGTGGAATGACAGGTGGATCTGTAGCAGATGGAAAAGGCTTTTCATTTAATACCCTGGTTTTTCGTAAGGTGGTTGAATCTCTGCCTTAAAAATATAAGGTTTATACTTAGCATGCAAGCAGTTTGGGTCGGGGTATCTTTGTTTTGGATAATCCCTCGTAATCCAAAACAGGGAATCGGAATTTTACGTATCAAAAAGGCGTAATTTTCGCAATAGCTGTGTATGTTAATTCCTGTAATCCTTTTCTGGGTAAGCCTGTCGATTCTTTTCTTCTGCTATATCGGGTATGGGCTGCTGCTCTTCTTATTCAATAAGACGATGTCGTTGTTGAGACGATCGCCGAATGTAGTAATGGAGACTCCCTGGATGCCCGTTACGCTTATCATCACAGCATATAATGAAGGCGAGGTATTGAAACGAAAAATTGAGAATACCCTTGCTATCGACTATCCCCGGGAAAAATTGAAAGTCATTTTCGTCACCGATGGGTCAACCGATGGCTCGGAGAAGATAATCTCACAGCAATCCACTTTCACCGTACTTCATCAAGCCGAACGACTGGGAAAGATGGCAGCCATCAAGAGAGCGATGGCACAAGTACAAACTCCGATCGTCGTCTTCAGCGATGCTAACACGGAATTGAATACCGAATGCATTAAGAAAATCGCTTCGCACTACACTAATCCAAGAACAGGCGGCGTGGCCGGTGAAAAGAAGATCATCAGCGATCCCAATACTTCGGCTGTGGGTGAGGCCGAAGGATTGTACTGGAAATATGAATCCTTTATGAAAAAACAGGATGCCGCCTTCAATACAGTCGTAGGTGCCGCCGGTGAGTTGTTTTCCATTCGCTCTTCACTATTCGTCCCACTTCCCGATCGCATCATCCTCGACGACTTCGTAATCTCAATGAAAGTCTGCCTGCAAGGCTTCCGGATCGAATACGAACCCGAGGCGTTCGCCACCGAATTTCCTTCTGCTTCATTGAATGATGAGGCGAGGAGAAAAGTGCGTATCTCCGCGGGCGCGTATCAATGTATAGGATACCTGAAACAAGCGCTCAATATTTTCCACCATCCCTTACTCAGCTTTCAATACATCTCACGCAGAGTATTACGCTGGGTATTCTGTCCGCTCATGCTCATCGTGCTGCTATTTTCGAATATCATTATTGCAAGTAATGATTCGTCTGCTCTCTTCAAGCTGTTCATGTTTGCACAAGTGGTCTTTTACATGCTGGCCTTCTTCGGCTGGCGTATCATCGCGTCTGGTAGCCGCGCCGGTATACTCACCATTCCTTTCTACTTCGTATTCATGAACTATTGTTTGGTACGGGGATGTATCCGGTTCCTAAAGGGAAAACACACCGTACTCTGGGAAAAATCTTCACGTGATGCAGCTCATTAGATATCCTGTCCTGGACACTACGATGATCGCTTTGGGTTATTTTTGTTGAAATTAAAATACATTCACGCCACCTCCACCATATTATCCAGTCCTATAGAATACCTCAAAGGTGTGGGACCACAGCGGGCCGACCTGCTAAAAAAGGAACTAGGAATTTTTACCTTCCAGGACCTACTTGATCATTTCCCCTATCGCCATATCGATCGCACACGAGTAAGCCTTGTGAGTGATATCGGCCTACACACAGATCATATCCAGGTGGCGGGCGTATTGGTCAATGTGGATGTTACGGGTGACAAGCGCACGAAAAGACTCACGGCCCAAATCAAAGACAAGAGCGGTTTCCTCGAACTCACATGGTTCCAGGGCATCAGCTGGGTGCAGAAAATGCTTCAACCCGGTCAAACCTACCTCGTCTATGGAAGGGTGGGTTTTTTCCAGAATCGACCGCAGATCGTTCACCCGGAATTGGAGTTGCTAAACCAGCAACAACCCGACGCCAAGTCCTGGCTGGAGCCTGTATATCCAACGACCGAAAAGCTGAAGGTAAGAGGACTAGGCGGCAGGCAGATTGCCAAACTTACACAGGTATTGATGTCAATGCTGAAGGAACGGGATCTTTCCGAGAACATTCCTGCTGACATCACCAGGCAGGTGAAGTTGGTCGACCGCTTCACTGCGTATTCCCAGATACATTTTCCGCCTGACCCCGAAGCATTTTCCAGGGCGGTAAGCAGGCTGAAGTTTGAGGAATTGTTCATAGCCCAACTCCGCATGAATCTCTTGCGGTCGAGTCGGCACCGGTTTTCCAAAGGGGTGGTGTTTGACAAGGTCGGCGACACATTCAATACATTTTATAAAGAATACCTTCCTTTCGACCTTACCGGCGCGCAGAAAAGGGTGATGAAGGAAATCAGGGCGGACACGGCGAGAGGAAGACAAATGAATCGATTGCTCCAGGGAGATGTAGGGAGCGGCAAGACCATCGTAGCGCTACTTACTATTCTCCTGGCGATCGACAACGGGTACCAGGCGTGCCTCATGGCACCCACTGAGATACTGGCCAGGCAACACTACGCGACCATCCAGGATCTGTTGGAGAAAATGGAGGTCCCGGTCATGTTACTTACCGGCTCGACCAGGTCTGCAAATCGTAAGAAAATCCTAAAAGATCTCAAAGAAGGGGAATTAAAAATCCTCATAGGAACGCATGCCGTAATTGAAGACGTCGTACAGTTCAGCAACCTTGGGATCGTAATCATCGATGAGCAACACAGGTTCGGAGTGGCTCAGCGGGCCAGGCTATGGAAGAAGGCAGTAGTGCCGCCGCATGTCCTGGTGATGACGGCTACACCCATACCAAGGACGCTTGCAATGACGGCATATGGCGACCTTGATTATAGTGTGATAGACGAATTACCACCTGGAAGACAACCTATTACCACCGTCCATCGCAACGAGACACAGCGGAGTAAGGTGATGACTTTCCTCAGGGCGGAGATAGATAAGGGGCGACAGGTATATATCATTTTTCCTCTGATAGAAGAGAGTGATAAACTTGACTACGAAAACTTGATGAGGGGTTATGAGACGGTGAAAGGGTATTTTCCCGAGCCCAAGTATTGGATCAGCATGGTGCACGGACGGCAACCTTCAGCGCAAAAGGAACTTAACATGAAAAGATTTGTTGAAGGTGATACGCAGATAATGGTGTCGACTACCGTTATAGAGGTTGGGGTGAATGTGCCGAACGCGACTGTGATGGTGATCGAGAGTGCTGAGAAGTTTGGACTCTCGCAGCTTCATCAGCTACGCGGACGGGTAGGAAGGGGTGCGGAAAAAAGCTATTGCATATTCTTAACCGGTAGCAATTTAGGTAATGATGCCCGCGAGCGCATCAAGATAATGGTATCGACTTCGGACGGTTTTGCAATTGCGGAAAAAGACCTCGAATTGCGCGGTCCGGGAGACATTGAAGGGACCAGGCAGAGTGGGGCATTGGATTTTAAACTGGCCAATATTGTTCTCGACAGGCCGTTATTAGAAATGGCAAGAAACCTTGCGTTGACGGTCCTGGAAGCCGATCCTGAGCTTGTTTCGGCAGACAATTTGCAGCTTAAGAAATTCCTTATTGAGTCTAAAGGACATTTAACCTGGAGCAAGATATCTTAACACAAGTTTTCAATCTCTTTACCGATTATTTTACTTATTTTAATGAAAATATATTCGACTCTGAAGCAGTTAGCAGTCCTAGTTGTCTTATTGACCACATCATTTTTGGCCCGTACCCAGAATTACAACAACATTGAATTCATTGAGAATAAAGGCCAGTGGGATTCCCGTATAAAATATATGGGAGATGTGAACGCTGGTGCCTTCTATATCCGCTCTGGCGGATTCTCCGTTCTCCAGCATAATCGCCAGGACTTTCAGAAAATACAGAACATTTTTCATGAACATAATTCCTCCGAGGTAAAGGCCGCGCATAGCGAGGATAATAAACTCCTCCTCCGGTCGCATGTCTACGCCGTCGACTTCGTTGGGGCTTCAAAGGATATTGAAATTGTGCCCGACAAGGCTATCGAAACCTACAACAACTATTTTATCGGTAATGACCCCTCCAAATGGGCTTCCAAATGCCGGATATTCCAGGGCATCACGATGAAGAATGTGTATCCCAATATCGACGTAAGATATTATACTGACAATGGTACATTGAAGTACGACATCATCGCGAAACCCGGCGCCGACATCAGCAAGATCGCGATGAGGTATGAAGGCGCAGATAAATTGCAGGTAAAGAACAAGGAACTAGTCGTGAGCACATCGGTAGGTGAACTGAGGGAATCCTATCCATATACTTACCAGGCTAATGGCAAAGAGAGGAGAGAGGTGGCCTGTAAGTACGTGGTGAAGGACAACATACTTCGCTTTGACGTAAAGGACTATGATCCTACAGCAACATTAGTAATCGATCCATTCCTCATATTCTGTTCATTTTCCGGTAGCGTCGCAAACAACTGGGGCTATACGGCTACTTATGGACCCGATGGAAGTTTTTACGGTGGCGGTATCGTATTTGGCAGCGGATCATTTGCCATTACACCAGGTGCCTTCCAGACAAGCTTCCAGGGTGGAAACGCGGATGCGCCAGGTGCCATCGATATCGGCATCATCAAATTATCACCTACGGGATCTACACGTGTATACGGTACTTATATTGGCGGTGGTGGTAATGAGCAACCACATAGTCTTATCGTCGATCCACAA
The DNA here is from genome assembly GCA_014379965.1 of Chitinophagaceae bacterium. Classification (GTDB taxonomy): domain Bacteria; phylum Bacteroidota; class Bacteroidia; order Chitinophagales; family Chitinophagaceae; genus VBAT01. The sequence goes on along the minus strand of JACMKU010000002.1, from coordinate 7,593 downwards.
GGTCAGTTGATATTGGCTGGCAGAACAAACTCTTCCAACTACCCGACTCGTGGTGCAGCTATTCCCGGCGGCGGAGGCTATGATATAGTGGTGACTAAACTCAATGCTGCCGGATCGGATCTTATAGGATCCTTGAAAATCGGTGGAGCAGGAAATGATGGTGTGAATATATCCATTGGTAGAAATAATCAGAATTCGCTACAGCGCAACTATGGAGATGATGGCCGTAGCGAGGTGATCGTCGATGGGGCCGGTAATGTGTATGTGGCCTCGTCAACGCAATCTCCCAATTCACCTGCGTCGGGAACATTTCCTGTGACCGCAGGAGCTTTTCAAACTACTTATGGTGGTGGTGCGCAGGATGCCGTGGTTCTCAAATTCCCTCCCGACCTTTCAGGTATCACTTTCGCCAGCTATCTCGGTGGTAGCGGGAATGACGCGGGATATGTATTATCGATCTCACCCTCTACCGGAGATATTTATGTCGCTGGTGGAACGGAGAGTACCAATTTCCCAGGCAACCAAGCCGGTACAGTCGGAACAACCATTCCACACAGCAATATCGATGGTTTCGTAGCACAAATAAGTAATAATGGTGCGACACATATTCGTTCGACCTATATCGGGACCACGGGGATTGACCAGGTATATGGAATCCAATTCGACCGCCTCGGTTTTCCTTACGTGATGGGACAAACTACTGGAGCATGGCCTGTAATCAATGCGACATATGTGGATGCGAATGCAAAACAGTTCATTGGGAAATTGCGGCCGGACCTTTCGAACTATGTTTATTCAACTACATTCGGTACAGGTTCTACTTTGCCCAACATCTCGCCAACCGCCTTCCTTGTTGACCGTTGTGAAAATATCTATGTATCCGGTTGGGGTGGTGATATTCTCGGTAATAGTGCTTATCCAAACGCCGGTACTACCGGTCTTAGAACAACCCCAGACGCTTATCAATCTACTACTGATAATAAGGACTTCTATTTCTTCGTGATGAAAAGGGATGCCGTTGGTCCGAATCCACTTTACGCAAGTTTCTTCGGTCAGTCCGGTGGACTAGGCGATCACGTGGATGGAGGTACGAGCCGTTTTGATAACAATGGTATCGTCTACCAGGGTGTCTGCGCCAACTGTAACGGTGGCGCGTCTTTCCCCATTACACCAGGTGTTGCCGGTCCTGTAAATGGAGCACTTCCAGGTTGTAATCTGGGTATGATCAAGATGTCATTCAACCTGGCAGGGGTTGGCTCCGATGTAGAGTCGGCAATCGGTGGTGTGCCTCGCGATACCGCTGGATGTCTTCCATTGACGGTACAGTTTACAGACCTGATCCGTAACGCTACCGAGTATGTTTGGAACTTCGGTGATGGTACCGGTGACTTCGGCCCCTATGCAGCGGATACCGGGTATACACAACCTCATACATTCTTCGCGGTAGGTACATACAGAGTCATGCTCATTGCTATCAATCCTGCAGCCTGTAACCTTCGTGATACTTCTTATATCAATATCCGTGTAGGTGATCTTAAGGCTAACCTGAATGCAGAAGCCGTAAAACTGCCTCCTTGCGAATCTTTCAATTACCAGTTCAACAACCTATCTACTACCGATCAGTCCCGACCATTCCGTCCTAATTCATTCATATGGAAGTTCGGAGATGGCAGCGCGCCGGTTGTAGGTGGAATGAATAGTGTCACCCACACTTATCCAGGACCCGGTAGCTATACGGCCTGGCTGATATTGACGGATTCCGCTTATTGTAATTATCCCGACTCATTCCGAATCCAAATAGAAGTGGCCATCAACGTAGACGCCGGGTTCTCGACAGACCCAGCGGGTTGTGCCCCTTATTCCGCGGAGTTTGATAATTCAACTGTTGCCGGCCAGACTTACGAATGGAACTTCGGAGATCCAGGTTCACCAGACAACACTTCCACTGATTTCGAACCGACGCACTTGTATTCGGTTCCGGGAACATATACTGTGACATTGGTTGCAACTAATTTGAATACATGTAACGTCACCGATACGTCGAGATTTACCATAGTGGTCTACGAGAAGCCGACCGCGGCATTCAGCTATACTCCTGTGGCTCCTGTTGAAAACACGCCAAACGTCTTTAATAATAATTCATCGCCGACAGCTGTTTCATTCAAGTGGCTCTTCGGTGATGGTGACAGCCTTCTTACTAATTCAAGAGGCCCGGTAGAACATCAATATAATGCAACGGGTACGTTTGACGCCTGTTTAATCGCATACAACCAGGTCGGTTGCCCGGATACAACCTGTCAGCCGGTTAGCACCATCATAGTACCGGCCCTCGATGTTCCGAATGCATTCACGCCTGGAAGGGGAGATGAGAATAGCGTGATCTTCGTCCGTGGTTTCGGAATAGCGAAGATGCGATTCATCATCTGGAACCGCTGGGGTCAAAAGGTCTTCGAAACAAATAACAGGTTGCAGGGCTGGGATGGCAAAGTGAAGGGTGTCCTTCAACCGATGGATGTCTATGCATATACGCTGGAGGTCGAATTCTTTGACGGAATAAAGGCATCGCGTAAAGGTGATATAACGTTAATACGATAAAAAGAGTAAAAAAGCGAAAGGAGGATAGTGATATGAAGAAGGCGTTTAATAAAATAGCATTGCTTTCCATTTGCAGCCTGTGCCTGTTGACCCGCACATGGTCGCAGGATCTACATTTTTCCCAATTCATGAATTCACCACTGTTGACTAACCCGGCCAACACCGGGTTTATTCCGGATGGTGACTATCGCCTCGGTGCAAACTTCCGTAACCAGTGGTCATCGCTCATGGCCATCCCCTATAAAACGATCAGTGCATTCGGAGACGTTCAGGTGATGGAGAAAGACAATGGATGGCTCGGCGTTGGCGGACTCATCATGCGCGATGTTGCGGGTAGTGGTAATCTTACAGCTACCAGGCTCTATGGATCTGTAGCCTATCACCAGATGCTGAATCTCGGAAGCCTGCTAAGTCTTGGTTTCAACGTAGGCTGGGCTAACAAGCGCATCAATACGGCTAACCTGACCTTTCCAAGCCAATGGAATGGAAAGTTCTTCGACGTTCACCAGATCGGGCTCGCGCCGCAATTGGCCAGCAACAATATCAGTTATGTCGACTTGCAGGCCGGTATGAACTATGCCTTTTTCCCCAATGAAAATACCTACCTGAATGTTGGGTTTTCATCACACCATATCAATCGTCCGAAAGAATCATTTTTCGATCCCAAGCAGGGCATCGACAATCGGATACCTGTCAGGCATACCGCATTTGTAAACGGTACCTTCAAGTTGAACGACCAGTGGATCATCAACCCCAACAGCTATGTTTCATTGCAGGCTAAGTCGTACGAATGGCTCATTGGTGCCAACGCACACTACAACCTTTCTGGCGACGGCGAGAAAGTATTGATCGGCGGTGCTTATTATCGCTCAGGAGATGCTGTGATACCAATGATCGGTCTTGGATTAAAGGACTACACATTTACATTCACATACGACGCAACGATATCGACGCTCCAGAGTTATAACAATTCACGCGGGGCCTTCGAGTTTTCGCTGATAAAACAGGGTGTATTCGATTCTTACAAAGGCAATCGTCGCGAATCAATCTGTCCCAGCTTCAAGAACTATTAATATCAGACTTCACGCAATCTTTCAATCCCGATTGCTGATTTATTCCGATTTTTACAGGAATAAAGCGCTTACGGTTGATGGAAATAGCAGTTAAAACAAATCTCACATCCCAACACATCGAATCTTTCAAAAAGATCGTGGGCGAGTCATTCGTGGTGGCGGATGAAGAATCGATGGAGAAATATTCTCATGATGAAACGGAGACACTTCGATTTTTACCGGAAGTAGTCATAAAGCCCAGGACTGCTGAGGAGATTGGCAGCATTATGAAGATCTGCAATCGCGATCGCATACCCGTTACACCCAGGGGCGCAGGCACAGGACTAAGCGGTGGTGCACTGCCTCATCTAGGAGGCGTATTGCTTTCTATGGAGAGAATGAATACCATCCTCAAGATCGACGAGAAGAACCTGCAGGTGACGACCGAGCCCGGTGTTATAACAGAGGTGTTACAGAATGCGGTAAAGGAAAAGGGATTGTTCTATCCCCCGGATCCGAGTAGCCGTGGATCCTGTTTCATTGGTGGAAATATCGCCGCTAACAGCGGTGGGCCCAAGGCCGTGAAGTACGGGGTGGTAAAAGACTATGTGCTTAACCTCGAGGTGGTATTACCAACAGGGGAGATCATCTGGACGGGAGCAAATGTGTTGAAGAACTCGACGGGCTATAATCTTACGCAATTAATGGTGGGTAGTGAGGGAACACTTGGAATCGTGACGAAGATCGTACTCAAACTTATTCCCCTTCCAAAATATGATCTGCTGATGCTTGTCCCTTTCGCATCATTGGAGAAAGCCAGCGAAGCGGTGAGCGCGATCTTCCGGGCGGGATTCGTACCGAGCGGGCTCGAGCTCGTGGAGATCGATGCGTTAAAGATCACGAGTAAGATGGTTGATAGTTTCGCAGTTCCCATAACCGACGATATAGCGGCACACCTTATCATCGAAGTCGATGGAAACAACATGGAAGTGTTGATGAGTGATATGGAACAGATCGCGGGGCTAATGGGTGAGTTCGAAGGAGGAGAGATCTTCTTCGCGGACGATGCGCAGCAGAAGGCGGAGTTATGGAAAGTACGCCGGCGCACGGCAGAGGCAGTAAAGCTGGCGGGGTATACGATTGAGGAGGATACAGTGGTGCCAAGAGCCGCTTTGCCTGCATTAATCAAGGGAGTGAAGGAGCTTGGACGACAGTACAACTTTCACGCTGTGTGCTACGGTCATGCGGGCGATGGTAATCTTCATATAAGGATTAAAAAAGAAGGCACTTCCGACAGTCTGGGCGATCCCGAGATGACGAAGAGCCTACGTGCCTTGTTTGAACTGGTCAAGGAACTCGGCGGCACCATCAGCGGCGAGCATGGGGTCGGTTTGATCCAAAAAGGATTTATGGATATTATGTTTGACCAGACTCAGTTGCAACTCATGAGGGGAATCAAGAAGGTATTCGATCCCAACAATATATTGAATGCAGGCAAAGTTTTTGATGCCTGAGGGAGTTTAGGAGTTTACCAGTTTAACGGTTTAAGAGTTTAATGGTTTAATCGTTCTTTAATTAGAAGTTGCGATCCAGGCTTGAAACGAACTGCTTTAACAACCATTAAACTTTTAAACCCTAACAGCTCCCGGACGTTTATTTTATATCAAAAAACAATAACGAATGAAGAAACTGTTTGTAATAGTGGGTTGCCTTTTTCTTGGGACGGCTGCCATGGCACAGGACGAGGAAGAAAAAGAGACGGGAAAGAGTTTCAGGGAGCATCTGTTCACAGGTGGTAGCGTATCACTTGCGTTTTATAATAATACCTTCCTGATTGGGGCTAGCCCTGTGTTTGGATATAGCTTGTCCAAATTTGCGGACGCCGGTCTTGTAGTAAATTATAATTATACCTCTTACCGCGATGTGAATGTATTCGATGATCGCCTTAGGCAATCGGTATATGGCGGAGGCGTGTTTGCGAAACTTTACCCTGTACGCTTCCTGTTCGTGCAGGCACAGTTCGAACATAATTTTATCAAGCAGAAATATATGCCACCGGGTGGAGCAAGTTCCAGCTCGGCCACTGTAGAGGCCAACAGCTTTCTCATTGGCGGAGGCTATACTACCAATCGTCATCCAGATAGCGGCGAGCCCTTCTTTTACCTCGCTGTACTATTCGACATAGCCGACAATGCTTATTCGCCTTACACCGATAGTTATGGACGCACGATACCTATTGTGAGGGCGGGAGTGCAGATTCCGCTTTTCCAGAAGTAGGAAGTGCGACGGGTTTTAGTGGTTTTACTTGTTTTACCGGTTTAAGGGTTTAAAAGTTTAATAGTTTAAGAGTTGTTTCTAGTTGGATATACTTTACTAATGCCGAGATGCCTGTCTTGCATCCACGCATAAGGAACTTTTAAACCCTTAAACCTTTAAACCTTTTAACAATCCACCCTCCTCAACTCGCAAGAAACTTCACAATTCCTCCCGGTTCATCAATAACCGATAGACGCTGATAAGCCGCTTCGTATAGAAAATTCTCCTGTTGCATATGAGCAATGTGCGCGATCAGGTGCTTGTAGTAATCGCCAGAGTTGAGAATGAAAATGTGTTTATCATGAATCGACAGCTGATTCCATGTCACCATCTCAAATAATTCGTCGAGTGTACCGAATCCACCTGGCAGGATGATGGCCGCATCGCATAGCTCATACATTTTTTTCTTCCGTGTATGCATATCATCCACCACGAAAAGCTCGGAGAGAGAAGTATGTTGGCGTTCCCATTCAACCAACACCTGCGGTATCACGCCGATGGCTCTTCCACCGTGTTGCATGACGGTATCGGCGATAGTTCCCATGAGTCCTACATTGCCGCCTCCATAAATTAACGTGACTTCATGTTTCACCATGATCTTTCCAAGTGCCACGGCGTGTTCAGCAAACAATTGGTTGACGCCGTATTTCGAACCGCAGAAAACAGCGAGCGAATGTATAGGGGTAGGTTGCATAAATTTGCGACAAAGGAAGGCAAATTTGTTTATCTTCAAAAATCCATAATACTCATATCTAAAACCGGTTCATGTCACCTACATTATTGTTCTCATTTGTCATAGGTTACTTTCTTCTTCTGCTTGGAGTCGCCTGGTATACCTCCCGCAATTCAAACAACGAATCCTTTTTCATTGGCAATCGCAATTCCAACTGGATGCTCGTCGCCTTTGGTATGATTGGCACCTCTTTATCAGGCGTCACCTTCGTCAGTGTACCAGGTGGTGTTGGTCGTGAATCATTCGCATATGCGCAGATCGTCTTAGGGTACATCATTGGATATGTCGTCATTGCCTATGTACTGCTGCCACTATATTACCGGCTCAATCTCACATCCATTTACAATTACCTCAGCAAGCGTCTGGGCGTATATTCATATAAGACAGGCGCATCATTCTTCATCCTCTCGCGTACTCTGGGCGCTACGGCGCGGCTTTACCTGGTAGTGAAGATCCTGCAAGACGCTATCCTTTCCAGCTTCGGCGTACCATTCTGGGTGACTACCGTGATCATCCTCGTAATGATTCTCATTTATACCTATGAGGGCGGCGTTAAGACCATCGTGTTTACAGACACGTTGCAGACTACGTTCATGCTCACCGGTCTCGTAGTATGCGTCATCTATATTCTCCAGGCTATGGACATGAGCTTCGGTTCGGCGCTAGCGGCCATGGATGACAAAGGGTACTCCAAGATATTCTTCACCGATCCCAACAGTAGGCTTTTCTTTTTAAAACAGATACTGGCCGGCGCATTCATTACCATTACCATGACTGGCATGGACCAGGAGATGATGCAGAAGACCATTTCGGTAAAGCGATTGAAGGACTCACAGAAGAACATACTTACATTATCCGGTATCATGGTTGTCGTGATCATGCTCTTCCTATTCCTCG
>JACMKU010000040.1 GCA_014379965.1 Chitinophagaceae bacterium | reverse complement strand
CGCTACGGGATGTGAAAACTATGGGGGACCCGTTGTTACTGGCAACGGCCTCCTATTTATAGCGGCTACCAAAGATGGAATGTTTCGGGCTTTTGATAAGCGTACAGGCAAATTATTGTGGGAAACGAAATTGCCTGCTGCTTCATTTGCCACACCTGCTACCTACGAGGTCAAGGGAAAGCAGTATGTAGTAATGGCCTGTGGTGGTGGAAAATTGGGAACGCCGAAAGGAAATATATTGGTAGCATTTGCCCTTGAATAAAACAAAACAGGATAGTTGTATGTTACTGTTAAGCTCGTGCCTCTCTTATAATTTCACCACCATGGGATCCAAAGTACGCTGAGTTTCTTTCCGATTCCTTAGCACTCAGCGCCCTTTAGGTGCGAAATTTCTTCCTAACATTATTTGCGATCGCTGAAATAATGCATGGGTTGTTTGAATATAAAGTTTGAGTTCATGGCAAAAAGAAAAATGAAATACCGCTGGCTCCGACGAGTATTAAGAGTAATGATCGTGCTGATGGGTTTATTTATTATTGCCTGTTTTATTTTTGATCACTATGTTCAGTTCCGCAAATCGGATAAAGAATTGAAAAGCATCTTTACCGAAAGAGATATTGATGCTCAGATCAATTATTACACATCCCATGGCCGAACATTACGTTACGCAAGCTCCGGCGACGACAGCCTGCCTGTATTGCTCATGTTGCATGGTTCACCAGGATCAATAAGTTATTACGCTGGTCGGTTTGCCGACACTGCGATCCGGAATCATTTCAGGGTGTATGCGGTCGACCGTCCCGGTTATGGCTATTCAGGTTTCGGAGATCCCGAGCCCTCCATCGAAAAACAGGCAGCTATGATAAGACCCATTTTGGATAGCTTGAATACATCCCGGCGTCCGATCATTATAATGGGCGGATCTTATGGTGCTTCTGTGGCTTGCCGGCTTGCAATGGATTATCCTGATTTAGTGGACGGGTTGGTATTGACTGGCCCTTCCCTGGGACCAGGTTTAGAAACATATTTTTGGTTTACCTATATTGTAGAGCATTGGTCGATCCGCTGGTTTATTCCCCGTCTTTTCAAATCAGCAAATACTGAAAAAGTGAATCATAAAAAAGAATTGGAGAAAATGCTTCCGCTTTGGAAGAACATCAGGGTGCCGGTCGTATTCCTGCAGGGGGAAAATGATAATATAGTTGATACCAGTAATGCCGGATTTGCACGCAGGCAACTGGTCAATGCTTCCTATCTCGATATCAGGTTCATTAAAAACCGCGAACACCGGCTGGCACAATTTGAATGGCCAGCTATACGAGAAAGTATTATGAGGGTATATAATATGGTAAAGAAGTGAGTAAACGAATAGTTACAGAAATCTGGATTTATCCAATTAAATCACTGGGCGGTGTTCGGTTGCAATCTTCACCTGTACTGCCCAAAGGCCTTGCTTATGACAGGAGATGGATGTTGGTAGATAATGGAAATGTTTTCATGACCCAACGAGACTATCCACAGATGGCGCTTCTCAAATTATCACTCGACCTGGGGAATTTTACAATCCGGTACAATGATGAAAAGATGGACCTTACTTTCGAACACTGCAATGATAGAATAGCAGCCACCGTCTGGAATGATATTGTAGAAGTATTCGAAGTGAGTCGCTCCCTTAGCCAATGGATCTCACAAATACTGGGAGTGAACTGCCGGCTCGTTTCTTTTCCAGAGAATAATCCCAGACCCGTTGAAGCGGAATTTTCCATCAATCATGATCACGTAAGTTTGGCAGATGCCTATCCATTGCTGATCATTGGAGAGAATTCATTAGAAGACCTGAACCGCCGGATGAAGGAACCTTTGCCGATGAATCGTTTTCGTCCCAATATTGTTTTTTCCGGGGGTGAACCATATGAAGAAGAT
>JACMKU010000039.1 GCA_014379965.1 Chitinophagaceae bacterium | reverse complement strand
ATTGGTCGGGTGATTGTTTGTTCCTGCTCCGCAACATATACGCTGGAATGATATAGCTTACCAGGATAGCGCCCGCAGCGCAGAGGATCTGGTAATCGTAGTCCAGATAGGCAGAGGCGATCGCGAGCAAAAAGGCCATAATTCCACCTATGATAAGTGGTCTGAACTTGATAATACTTCCGGAAATGAAAGTCCCTAAACCATACAACAGGATGAAATATGGGAATACCTGCTTGTCCCACCCAGCGCGCGTTATGATCATGCTCAGAACAAAATAGGCCATCCCCATTCCGATCCAGAGATACTTGATGCTCTCACTTACATATGTCGTCACCCTCCTGCGCTTCCCTTCCTGTATTCCCTTGATGATCGAAAACAGGACACCAATAACGATCAGCCACCACACGTGGTAGTGACCAGGATACTCATAAATGTTCTTCAATATGAACTGGCCGGTACAGGCTATAAAGGTGATCCATCCCCAGACGAGATAATAGATGCTGTTGTCCGAGAGGTCCTGTTTGGTCTTCTCGATCATCGATTGAATAAGCCTTAGGCTTTGCTGGGGTGAGAGGTGTTCTTCAGTCATTTTGATTGGGTTGATTGAGTTGATTGGGTTGATTGGGTTGATTGGGTTGATTGAGGGCAATAACTTGCTTTCCTGACCCGACTGAGCTAGCCCATTCAACTTATTCAACTTAATCAACTCAATCAACCCAATCAACTCCCTCATCACGGTTGTGCAAGAAAATACTTTACCTGGCCCATTCCCCAGCTAGGATGGATAGTACTCGCCGGCTTAAATGTTTCGAACTTCTTAGCTGCATCCTGGAAAAGTTTTTTTCCTTCTTCCTTGCTACCACCGAACTGCTCGGGAGTAAAATATTTGTCTATCCCTTCCAGCAGGTACACCCTGGGGTTTTCAGGATTCAACTTCTTTGCGGTTGCCAAAGCTTCCGCTGCGGCCGGTCCGTATGTCATATAGCGGTTCATCGGATCTCCCATCATCTTTGCTGTATTGAACATCTTCTTCACGCAATAGATCTCCGAATTATTCTTCTCCAGTTCCTCGGCCTTAGCCAGTAGAGGTTCTGCTTTATCCATCAACGGGTCGATCTGATCTAACTGCTGTGTTTGAAAATGCATATTTGCCTTACTTATATGACAGAGCGCCGCATAGTAATAAGGCAGCCATTGCGTCTTCTCCGCATTTGCGATCCGTTCAAAAGAGTTAGCCAGTTCAGTCAGCCCGTTCATGCTATGTGTTGTATCAACGGCTACTACCAACCCCTCCATGGCTTTTGTGTATTTCTCGCTTTGTGCATTTGCGCCAACGGTCAATGCGCCGGCGACCAAAAGAAGAATGATGTGTTTCATGTTTCTGATTTTTATTGAATGATCTATTATTGTTGTTTTCTTTTCAATTTCTCGTACTCCCTCTCGGTGGCGTTTGACTCGGGATAAACAAATGCGCTGAAGTAATGAAAGACGATACCCACACCCCAGCCTAGTGTTGGCCAAATGGGCCAGGGCCATCCCTTATAGTTATTACGATCGGCCGTAAGGAACCAAAGTGCCCAGATAAAAGCATTCACAATTAAATAGGTTATCAGGTTCGATTTGAAACTAGCCCTTTTGCGGGCAATTGCCCACAACGCGGGATCTTTGTCTGGTGGAGGAGTTGTATACTGTTCCATATTAGTGTTTGATTGTTTATTAAAGTCCGTTGTTGATCACTTCCTCACTCCTGTCGATGCCGAAGCTGATGAAGCAGCCAAGGAACACAAACATCCGTGACGTTGGAACGATGGCTTCCTTTCGTTGACCATTATAGGAATACTGGTACCCGTAGGTCTGTTTAATGTTGAAGATATTACTTACCGACAATACCCAGACAGCATATGATTTAGGATTCTCCTTACCAATGAACGGAAGATAATTAATGGCGAAACTAACATTGTGATAATTGGGGATCGTGCCACGGTCCCTGAATGTATAGTTTGACCCATCGAAGCCAATATTATAGTACGGTCTTCCGCTTGCGAAATTATAAGCAGCGTTAAGATTCATCTTCCATTTCTGCACAAACTTCTTCATCACGAGTGATGAGGTATGTTTAGCGGCGAAATTCGGCGTAATGGCAGAAGGGAAATTCAGGAAGTCACGTTTAGTATCCAGGTAGGAATAGGAAATCCAATAATCGAGGTTCTTAATCGTCTTCTTATCTCTCCAGAAAAACTCGATTCCCTTGGCATCGCCGTAACCATTGTTGCTGATGGCGATCTCCTGCCCTGTCGAACTCCCGGTCTTCACGAGGTTGTTATACTTCTTATAAAATATCTCTGCCCTGAACGATTGCTGATTAATCACTTTCTGGTATTGCGCAATATAGTGTGTGGCCTTCATGAACTCGAGATCGTTTGGTGAGGGCAAGTACCTTCTCTCAGGGTTTTGGTAAAAAATACCATAAGCCAATGAGGCCTGCTCACCTTTGCCAAGCTTATAAGCAATCGAAGCGCGCGGTGCGATATTCGTCTTCCCCAGCAGCGAAGAATGCTCGAATCTGGTTCCCAACTTTGCGGCCAGCCCGTTGGTAATGTAGATATCGCCTTCCGCAAAAAGGGAATTGATGTTTTCCTTTACAGTAGCAGGATACGACTGTCCCTGGTAATCCTGATATACAAGTTTGTCGTTGCTATAATTGTACTCGCTTCCAAAACGAATGGCACTTAATCCTTTCAACCTCTTTTCGATGACAAGCTTAGCGTTTAAATAATTGCCTTTTGTGTCAAGTTTGAAATTTTTAAACTCGAGGCCCCCCACCTCAACATCCTTCTTGTCTTCATCCTGCATCCCACTCTGAATGTCATCCTTATTATTGGTATATGAGACTCCAATATTCATCTTCCACCCGGGTGCTATATTTTCCCTCCATGCCAGGTTGTGATAAATATTTGTATTGCCGATCTCAAACTTGTCATAATGGCCCAGTGAATCGATACTTGGAGTCGTAAATCCAAGACGGTTAATGCTGAGATACCCGTAATACTTTAACATGCCTGTCGCCGAAGTCTTGATCCGGAAATTAGCATCGGCATTGTGATAGGCGGGGACTTTCGAGAAATCCTGCTTCTGTTTGATCACTTTGAAGGCGAGAGCAAGATTTGTATAACCATAACCGAATCCCCATGATGACTTCTTATTCTTCGCCAGGTGCTGGTAGCCGACGCTACCGCTTAACACGGTTATTCCAACATTAGCGGAAGTACGCTCAGGAAGATCTATAGATTCAAGAATAAGTGCAGACGATAGTGCCTGTCCATATAATGCGGAATATCCGCCGGTGCTAAAAACAGTTCCCTTAAATATGAAAGGAGAAAACCTGCCAAACTGTGCAATATTGGGCACACTACTATAAAAGAAATTATTGACCAGTGTTCCATCGATGAAGGTCTTTGTCTCTGCCGCTGTTCCACCGCGTACGAACAAGCCCTCACTCTCACCTACCTGCTGGGCTCCGGGGAGCGTCTTAAGTGCTCCTGTAATGTCGCCATTTGCACTTGCCGTAGTGACAATATCAATTGGATCGAGTACGGCCGCTGCTTTCTTTCGATCGCTTGCTTCAAAAGTTCCTGCGGTCACCACCACTGCATTTAATTCAGTGATCTCCTCGCGCAGGATGATGTCGAGCGTGACAGGACCATCGAGTTTCACCCGTTGCTCGAATGGTTTATATCCGCTAGATGACGCCTGGATGATCACCTCACCTTTCTCCGTTGTCTTAAATGAATATCTACCGAGTGAATCGGTTGTTGCCCCATCATAAGCATCCTTAATGGTTATATTAACGCCGGAAATCGGTCTCCTCTTATCGGATACCTTTCCACTAATGGTCACCTGTGCTCCCGCGCTTGCATAAAAAAGGAGGGATAAAGCCAGGTATATATAATTACGTCTCATATGCATTTAATTTCGATTTGGAGCACAAACATAAAGTAGTTTATATTATAAACCAAATTTTCAGAACAAAAAAATCGGGCTCCAGAATGGAACCCGATTAAGGACTCTGTTGTGTTCAGGTATAGGGGGGATTAAAAGACTACTGATTGTTTTTCAAGAGTTTCTGGAACGTTGTTCCGGCCTTCTTGTCGGTGATTTCGACCAGGTACACCCCGGACGGCAGTTTCTCAAGGTCTCTAATAGTCACCTGCGAAATGCCTCTCGAAGCGGACTGGGTCATTGTCTGTATGGTCCTGCCGCTCACATCGATCAGTTTTACTTCCAGGGATGTTTCCCTCTCAGTCGTGATACTGATAGTAATATGCGAAGTGAATGGATTCGGCCATACTGTAACGCCCGGCTTCTTTGACAATCTTACGACCACAGTGTTACTATAACTAACCTTTCCATCCAGGTCGTTCAACTTGACTCGGTAGTATATTACAGGATGCTGCATTAACGATGAGATATTGTCAGGCATCTGGTATTCTCGTTTGTCATCACTGTTGCCTGCTGCTGCAACCCTGTTGCCCGTCGCCGTGAAGGCATTATTATCAATGCTCCTTTCGACTGTATAGAAGCTAGTATTCTGCTCTGAATTTGTTGTCCACTTGATTGTGGCTACAGATCCACTGAGACTAGCAGTTGCGACTAACCTGTCGGCAGGTAGAGGCACTAACCATGCAAGTGCATAAATCGCCGGCGTCGGATCCTTCATCGTTGCTTCGTCAACAAACGAATAGTTAAAGATGATTGACGTATCACCAAGTGATGCTGCTGTAATTCTCATTTGGAACAGCGCGGGGTTGAAATTAGTGATCAGCTGTCCGTTCGTCACGAGGATATTGTTATAGTAAAGCTCAGCATTATTAGGCACCGTATCGATTATGACACTTTGCGCAGTCAGCGCGCAAGTCGTAACACAATCCTCAGGATCGGTACCACTCAATATCGGAGGATTGGCTCCGCCATTAAGCGTGATCGATTGGTTGACACTAGGCTGGCCTATCGATCTGTAATAGTTATCAGAGTTCGGCACTCGCTGGATACCTACATTCACGTTAGGCACATTCAAGTTTGTTGTCCTGATAGCAACTCGACCGTTTGGAATTCCCGCTTCATTGCCAGTGCCAATTGCGTTGTTGGTACCATATGACTCTCCTACACTATACCAAATTGCAGGGCAATTTAGAGCTGCAGGAGGAATTGCACCGAGTGATACGTTAGTGGCAGAGAGGATGAGTGTATAATCCGTAAATACTTCAGCAAGCGGAAATGAATAGGTTCCATTGGTACTGTTGACCGTAGCCTTCAATACCACATCACCTGCCACATCCACCAGGTACGCATACATTGTAACTCCACCCGGTTGTCCTACGGCTGGTCCATTGACCACAGCATCGATAAGACCGTTCTTGTCATTATATAATGTACCGCTGATAGTCACGTTTGGCTTAGCCAGACCGAAGTCGAACTGTGAAGAACATGTACCGCCGCTCGTAATGCTGATCGTTTTCGTTCCCACAGTAGTAAGCGCGTAGTTCGCAGGCACTGATGTCCCCGCAATGCTAGTTACGTAACACTGTGGATATTTAAGGTATCGTATCGTCACATTGTCGATATAAACTGTATCTGCATCGCCAACGCTTCCATTCGTAAGGAATCGTATTGTAGTTGTAGTGGAAGCATATGCGGAGATGTCCTGGTTAAAGACTGTTCGATAATTAGCATCAGCCGTCCCGTTGCCGGAAATGGTGTGAATAGTCGTAAACGTTGAACCATTCGATGAAGCTTGAACTAAAATGTTCTTGCCGGTGGTTAACGTTGCGCTCTTCCTTCGATATGAAAATGTAAGGAAGGCTTTGAGAGAACCGCTGACATTGACCGATCGGCTGGCGGAAACATTGGCACCTTTTAGTCGCAACCCGAATCCAAATGCGCCATCTCTCATTATTTCAACGTCCGTGTTAGCGGGCGTCTGCGATGTATTACAAAAACCTACTGAAAGGTCATTAGCATCTACCCAGTTGGTAGCCCATGGTGAATCTCCGTCTGTACCGTTGGCACAGGTTCTAACGCCACCTACCCCGTCAAAATTATCCTCAACGATCTTTTCCGGGTATTTAGTAAACTGGTAAAATCCGGAACTGTCTACGGTGACCGAGTCGGTTAACTCATTCGCGTTGATGGTTCCGCTACAGTTGCCGTCAGTATAGAGATAGACCTTCACGCCCGGCAAACCCGATCCGCCATCATTATTATTTGCATCCTTATTCCTGTCGATATATACCTGGCCAGAGATTACATTCTGGTTACCGTTGGAAGGACAGGTGCTAATCGTGATCACGACCCTTGCTACGTCACACACGATAGGAGATGGAGTCGAACATACATTGTATTCGAACGTGTCCACTCCGGAAAACCCTGGTGTTGGTTCATAGAGGATGGTACCATTGTCATTAATCGTGACGATGCCATTAGAAGCCTGCAATAAGCCAAGTGTTGTTACCGTGGATGGGTCGACAGTAGCCAGGAAGCCGAAGTCATTATCCAGTACAGATATCGTGACGGGCTGGCTGACTAGTGACGTTGCGTAGTCATCGGTAGCGATGATAATTTTTTGCTTGCAGAACGGCTGAATAGTTGCACCCACGTCCCAGCTTGGGTTGGCGATCACAGCAGTTGAGGGATCTTCACCATATACTGCAGCAATCTTTGCACCATTACATGTATATACGGCCGTTCCACTTTGGTCGTTATCACTCGCATCCCTGATCTTAATATAGTTCAATGCATTGACAGGCATAGCGACGTCATACTTTAGACCGCAAGGGCTTGTAAGAGGACCGTTAGACACGTCTCCATCATACTTGACATAGACAGTGGTATTGGCGGTCGGTGTAACCCAAATAGGGTTATCGTTACGCGAACCATCGAGTGAGCCTGGCGCCCAGGCAACGGTAGCAAAGTCAGTTAACCTTGGCTCCGAGATGAGATTAAACGCCCAGTCATATTCAGGACCGGGGTTTCCACCGCCACCAGGAGTGTACGAGTCTACGATCTCAATGGCAGTAAATGATTCTCCAGTCAGGTTTACGAACTTATAGGTAGCTGTAGCAGAATAAGCCAATGGGAAACGAACAGCCGATTTCGCTGGAATAGCTATTACTCCAGTAGCTGGCGCGCCCGAATACCAAGTGACATTGATTGGCCTGTTCAAACTATTATACATCATTACTACCGATGTATCCTTTGGATTATTGGCAGCAACGTCAGATGTCGGTACAGGTGTATAATAAATATTTGAATACCATGTAGCAGGGAAGATAGGAGCATTACGTATCGAGAATTGGTCGACACCTCCGGCGCTAAGCTCAACCCCGATAGGTTTATCACTTGCCACGGTTGCTCCCGTCATTACACCGCCATTCAACAGATAGGAGGCTCCTTCATTCAGGACAGTTGTTGTCTCAAAAGTTCCGTTATTGTCCCTATCGATGCTGACTGCAGTGTTGTTCTGGGCCGCACGGATAAACAAAGCGGTGTATCTAAAGTCCTGGCTATTGAAATCCTGTCCGATAGGAATAGTAAATGATTGTCCGAAGTCGAAGGTCGACGTGACGTTTGTCTTGATGGCCTGAACAGGCATCAATAAAGGCTCACCCGATACCTGTGTTACTGCAATCTGACCACTCGAAACGATCTTATCTCTACCATCGTAGAAGAAGTTTGCGGAGTTTCTTGGATTCGCAGGCATTGTATTATCCAATATAACACTTGCACCAGGAGGGAATATGTCGCTACCGTATCCAGGAGCCACACCGTTAAATGGATTACCATCACCCCAAACTTTTGTAGTAGCCTGAACTGGATTTGCAGTATTAGCCTCATATCCATCTTCCCATTCATCCCAGACGATCTTTATACCGGCGTAAGGTACTTTTATACTGATGATGGTGCGGATGTTATTGCTAGGCATAGCTATATTGGTCGATGCGAACAAAGCTGCAAAAGATTGATTCTCCGGGTACGGAATATAATATGTGTGCGTCTTGGAAGCGTCCGCACAGATATCGATCGTGAACGGGTCAATAGTAAGGAATACCTTGGCCGTGGCGCACAATGGAACCGGTGAGGTCAGGTCACAAATCTGGTATGTAAGTGTATCATTCCCCTGGAAGGAGCCGTTAGGAAGGTACACCACCGTATTATTCGAAATATAAGCAGTACCGTTCTTTGGCTGCACAGAAATGCCTAGCGACGAGTTATTGATGTTATTATTCGGATCGTAATCGTTCGCCAGTACGTCGATGATTATCGGAGTACCACCGGCGCCGGCTTTTGTGTCGTTTACGGCCACTGGACCACAAACAGAACAATTGGAATAATTGATATCCTCGGTGTTTGTAACCGAATTTTCGTATCCCTCACGTGCCGTTGCAGAAATATTGTATGTAGCGTTTGTCACGGGTGTAGCCCATACATACTCATAGGTACGAGTACATCCATTTGTCGCTACCGAAGGTGCCACCACGGTAGCGCCCGTTGGCGTGATCTTGATGTTCATACCAGTAATGTCACTGGATCCGAAAGGATCGGTTACAGTGGCACGGATATACTTGGTAGTACCCGCGATACCATTGGTAACGATGATACCGCCAGGGTAAGCCGCGCTGTATACGTCTAGCGATGTGATATCGATAAAGGTCGAGACTGGAAGATCTATCCTCGAAGGCTTGGTCTGGCTGTCGAAATCAATTCTGAAGTTCACACCGGCCAGCGTAGTTGTGATCTGCAACGAAATTGCGCTTCCCGCTGGTATTGTCATGTCCGCTGGTAATGTGCCGGTCCAAGTCAATAAATTTGTCGCAACGTTATATGTTGGATTGTTTAACGTAATGATTGCAGTACCTCCATAGTGCAGGTAAGCGGTGATCGTCGGGTTGATCGGCATGATCCCCGTCGACACCGTGATATAAGTTCTCACCGTAATGGTACCCGCCTTAATAACGAGGGAATCGCACAGTGCCGGATTCATCGTGAAGCTGGTGGTCGCTGTACCCACCGTACTTAGAATCGCCGTATTGGCGGTAGTGGCATCGGCAGTATTAACCGGATCCACGCGATCTAGCGATTGGGCAGGATCTGACAGGTATAGCTGTTTAATAACAGAAGTGAAGTTGATAGTCACCGTGTGTGTAGACGTAGTTGGTCCGTTACAACCCGCAGCAGTTGCTGTGATTATTGTAGTACCACTCCATCCACCAGAATAAGTCACGGCTCCCGTTGCCGCATTGATTGAGTTTCCGCCCGCGATACTCGCGGCATCGAGTGAATAAGTGATGCCCGTAGTTGAGGTCGCAGTAGCTGAATAGGTTACTGTTCCTGCACCTTGAAGTCTTGTGGACACAGGCCCCATCACGAATATAGGCACCCCAACATTCGCGGCAATTGTTACCGTATGTGTCGCAGTGCGGGGGCCATTACAACCTGTTGCACTCGCCGTGATGGTTGACGTGCCACTCCATCCTGCTGCGTATGTAACCGCACCAGTCGCTGCGACTATTGAATTACCACCTGCGATGCTTGCCGCATCCAGGCTATAAGACATTCCAGTTGAATTTGTCGATGCCGCTGAATACGTAACCGAACCAGCGCCATGGCAACGAGTGGAAGTAGCACCCAACGTAAACGCAGGTGTTCCCACTGTTGGCGTGATAGTTACCGTGTGATTGGCATTCGTAGGGCCGTTACAACCCGCAGCAGTCGCTGTCACAGTTGTAGTACCGCTCCATCCTGCTGCATAGGTAACTGCGCCTGTACCTGCGACGATAGTATTGCCACCGGCAATGCTCGCCGCATCGAGAGTGTACGTGATGCCTGTAGCATTTGTTGCTGTTGCTGTATAGGTAACCGATCCTGCACCCTGGCACCTAGTTGTAGTTGCGCCAAGTGTAAACACCGGAGTTGCGATAGAAGGATTATTTGTTACTGTATGAGTTGATGACCTCGGTCCATTACATCCGGTTGCGCTGGCAGTAATTGTCGAAGTTGAGGTCCATGATGCAACATAAGTCACAGCACCGGTAGAGACATCAATAGTATTTCCGGCCGCAAGGCTGGGAGCATCAAGACTATAGGTGATACCAGTATTGTTAGTTGAATTAGCCGTATATGCTACTGTATTTGCTCCCTGGCAACGCGTGGATGTCGAACCAAGTACAAACGAAGGAAGACCAACAGTTGGAGTGATTGTCACCGAATGGTTTGAAGTAATAGGTCCATTACAACCAGCAGCGCTGGCAGTAATCGTCGTTACACCTGTCCAGCCTGCAGCATAAGTAACAGCACCTGTTGTAGCATTGATGGTATTACCACCCGCAATCGCTGGCGCATTCAATGAGTATGTTATCCCAGTTGTAGTAGTAGCCGATGCGCTATAGGTCACCGATCCGGCACCCTGGCATCTTGTAGTGGTTGCGCCTAAAGTAAAGACCGGTGTGCCTACTGTCGCTGTAATGGTGACGACGTGAGATGCCGTTGTTGGTGTACCACAACCATTCGCCGTTGCAGTGATAGTTGAAGTTCCTGACCATCCTGGCACATAGTTCACCATGCCATTTCCGGCGTTGATGGTATTACCACCTGCAAGACTCGCCGCATCCAACGTATAAACGATCGAGGTAGAGTTGGTAGCTGTAGCACTATATGAGACATTATTATTTCCCTGGCAACGCGTAGAGCTGGCACCTAATGTAAAAACAGGAGTGCCTACTGTCGGCGTTACCGTCACAGTATGAGTTCCAGTTCTTGGGCCATTACAACCTGTTGCACTTGCGGTGACAACAGTAGTGCCGCTCCAGCCTGCTGCATAGGTAACATCACCGGTAGAAGCATTAATGCTGTTACCGCCGGCGATGCTTGCCGCATCCAGGCTATAGGTCAATCCCGTGGAATTAGTCGAACTGGCTGTATAATTTACCACACCTGCGCCGAAGCATCGGGATGAAGTACCACCCAATGCAAATATGGGCGTACCAACAGTTGGTGTAATGGTTAGGGTGTGTGTTGCAGTCAATGGTCCTGCACAACCTGCCGCACTTGCGGTGATAACAGTAGTACCAGACCAACCCGCAGCATAAGTAACTGCGCCTGTCGAGGCATTGATAGTGCTTCCACCGGCAATGGTAGCAGCATCAAGTGTGTAGGTGATCCCTGTCGTATTCGATGCTGAAGCCGTATATGTTACCGAATTCGCTCCCTGGCAACGCGTGGTGGTCGCACCTAGCGTAAATACGGGAGTGGTAACCGGTAAATTTGTAGTTGCTGTATGTGTCGCAGTTCTCGGACCCGCACAACCCGCTGCACTTGCAGTGATCGTGGCGACGCCACTCCATGCTGCTGTGTATGTAACAACACCAGTTGCAGAGTTTATCGTAAGTCCTGCCGCTAAACTTGTAGCATCAAGACTATAGGTAATTCCTGAAGTATTCGTGGCATTCGCTGTATAAGTTACAGTTCCCGCTCCCTGGCAGCGGCTCGATGATGCACCTAGTGTGAACGCGGGAACACCAACTGCAGGGGCGATTGTCACGGTATGCGTAGCCGATGTCGGTCCGCCGCAGCCTGTGGCAGTAGCTGTGACAGTGGTAGTACCTACCCACAACAAAGCGAAGTTTACGCTTCCTGTAGTAGCATTAATAGAACAACCGCCAAGAGCACTTAGTCCATCAATACTATATGTAATGCCAGTGGAGCCACTTGCGGTGGCTGTATAAACAATTGTTGAAGCACCCGAACAACGGAAAGAGGATGCCCCAGCGGAAAAGACGGGTGTGGCCACATCTGGGCTTGCAGTAACCGTATGGGTCGACGCCTGCGGACCATTACATCCTGCAGCGGTGGCTGTGATCACTGTAGGTCCAGTCCATCCCGCTCCATACGTAACAGCACCGGTGGAGGGATTGATCGTTTCTCCATTTGCGATACTTGTTGCATCGAGACTATAAGTGATTCCTGTATTATTCGTTGCGGTTGCAGCATAAGTTACAGTGCCCGCGCCTTGGCAACGGCTCGAACTGGCTCCCAATGTAAACACAGGTGTTCCAACATTCGGAGTGACTGTTGCTACTACGCTTCCCACACCGTTGCTCCATACAAGTGTGGTATTGTCCTGTGATCTTATATAATATGTACCGGAAATGTTAACTACATAAGTAGCTCCGGAATTTGCTATGCTTGTACCAGAAGGGCTCGTCTGCCAGTACCACGTCTCACCCGCTGGAGCTGAACCCGTAGCGGTAAGTGTGACACCTGGAACAGAGCATTGTGGTGAATCCGAAGTGGGATTAGATGGATCTGCAGGTGCAGCTTCAACTGTTCCGCTGAGGGTTACGTTATCGATGGTCCACTCATTACTATTATCCCTTGAATTAATTAAGTATAAACGGAATGTTACTGCACCAATATTAGAAAAACTCGCCACTGGCAAGTTAATAGTTGGAGTTGCTGAAGATGTAGTTGCGGACCCTGTCGCTACATTTGCCGCAAAATTATCTCTACTCGATCTTAATATCCAGGCGCATCCTGGTTCGTCGTCCTTTACATACTGTGTAAATGAAAGTGTTGTTAACTGCAAGCCGTAACTGGCATTCGCCGTAATCGAAAACTGGTGATATTCATTCGTCGCTATAGTTCCACTTGTATTCCAATCTTCAGAGTTGTTAATATTATCCTCTGACTTACATGAAGCGTTAGCGGTCGTGAAGGAACTAAATATGGCGTTAGCAGGTTGAGTAGTTACGTTGGGGTTTTGATTAGGACATGAGCCGCTTCCTGTGAAATTATAAGTACCAAGCTGCGCCATGGAGACCATGGACAATGCCATAAAAGAAAACAAGACAAGCATGCGTAGCACAGCCCGTCTGTAAGGTGGAATTGAATGCGTAGGCTGAAAGTTCTCAGTTACGTTTTGGTACGTTCTCATTGTTTTCATTTCAGGTATAGATTACTTGGTTCGGTTGCTATCCCGACTCGCACATACCATTGAAACCAATAAAAAACGACTTGAGAAAAATGTTAGAAACAGGCAGAAAAGTGTTCACCGAAGTGAGGCTTGTTTCATGGTCGGATTTACTTTGTCTTCGTTAGGGTATATGCGATTCAACAACAAACATAATACTCAGCCATTCTACTTGCAAGTTTTTCGCGCAAAATTTCGTAAGAAATACCGTATTTTCTGTAGTATAAATACGATGAGAAATGAGAATCAACAGTATAAGTCTCACGACTAATTAGTGATTCTACGATTAATTGCGACTTGCAATCAGATTACTGAGTCAAGTAATCTCATAACATCATAATAACGTTTAAGTGTATTCCTTTATGTTGTTCAATAAAAAAAAAACGATTGCGTAAAAAGCAATCGTTTCTTATAAAAATGAATTCTAGTAGATCTACGATTTGTATTGAGGGATGATTCCCTTCGCTAATTCAATCATCTTCTTCAATCCATCTTCTGGCAGATTACCCTTCTTAAATTCAGCCATTACATCGGGTAATTTATTTTCCATTTCCATCAGGAATTGCTCTTCAAACTCTTTCACGCGCTTTACTGCTACGTCTTTGATCAGGCCGTTCGTTCCCAGGTAAATGATCGCAACTTGCTTCTCTACAGCAAACGGAGAATATTGGGGCTGCTTCAGGATCTCAACATTACGAGCACCCTTATCGAGTACATTCTTTGTTGCGGCATCGAGGTCACCACCGAATTTTGAGAAGGCTTCCATCTCACGATAAAGAGCCTGGTCGAGCTTCAATGTTCCCGCTACCTTCTTCATCGATTTGATCTGGGCGTTACCACCCACACGGCTCACGGAGATACCCACGTTGATCGCTGGACGTATGCCGGCGTTAAAGAGATTGTTCTCGAGAAATATCTGCCCGTCAGTAATAGAGATAACGTTGGTTGGGATATACGCCGATACGTCACCCGCCTGTGTCTCGATTATCGGAAGTGCCGTCAATGATCCACCACCTTTCACCAGGTGCCTGATGCTTTCAGGAAGATCATTCATATCCTTCGCAACATTGTCATTGGAAATTACTTTCGCTGCACGCTCGAGCAAACGGCTATGGAGATAGAATACATCGCCTGGGTATGCTTCACGACCTGGAGGACGACGCAGCAACAGTGATACTTCACGATAAGCAACAGCCTGCTTGGAAAGATCATCATAGATGATCAATGCAGGACGTCCGGTATCGCGGAAGAACTCACCAATAGCAGCACCTGCAAACGGTGCATAGAACTGAAGCGGTGCAGGCTCCGATGCGGAGGCTGCAACAATCACCGTATAATCCATCGCTCCCGCATCTTGCAGGTTCTTCATTACACCCGCTATGGTTGATGCCTTCTGACCAATCGCTACATATATACAGTATACAGTCTTACCTGCTGCGAAAAATTCTTTCTGGTTAATGATAGTGTCAACAGCGATCGCTGTCTTACCAGTCTGGCGGTCACCGATGATCAGCTCACGTTGTCCACGACCGATGGGAATCATGGCATCGATGGCCTTGATACCAGTTTGCAACGGCTCCTTTACAGGTTCACGAAAAATTACACCCGGTGCCTTTCTTTCCAGTGGCATCTCGTAGCGCTCGCCCTTGATTGGCCCCTTGCCGTCGATAGGCTCGCCGAGAGTATTCACAACGCGTCCAACCATACCTTCTCCAACTTTGATAGAAGCGATTTGGCCGGTGCGGCGAACTTTCGAACCTTCCTGGATGCCGCCAGTCTCACCCATCAATACCACACCCACGTTATCTTCTTCCAGGTTCAACGCGATTGCGCGAACGCCGCTTTCGAATTCCACGAGTTCACCATAACGAACATTACCCAGTCCGTAAACACGGGCAATGCCATCACCCACTTGCAGTACGGTGCCTACTTCTTCGAGGTCTGCATTCGCGTTAAAATTGCTCAATTGCTGGCGAAGGATCGCACTTATTTCATCTGGTTTGATATCTGCCATTGTCTAAATACTTTATGTTTTTGCGAAGTTTGTCTCTCTGATTTTCAGGGTGCAAAAGTAGGGTAACACGCCCGGAGAAACAAAAAAAGACCCTGAAATAATCAGGGTCGTTTCAAGCTATTTCTCATCCAAAATCATATTATTCTATCACCAGTTTTCGGGTGAAGTTTACTCCCGGAAGTTGTACCTGGAGCAGGTACATGCCGCTGGCTATACCTTCGACAGAGAGCGTCAATGGGGAGCCCGAGGCGTTCACCTGCCGCCATCTCCGGATGGTCTGACCCTGCATGTTGACCAGTGTCACCTCTGCCTTCTCCCTTGAACCTGAAATGAAGACCATAAGCTGGTCTTTTGCGGGGATCGGTCCGACCGTCAGGGCGATTCCACCCTCGCTAATCCTCGCCTGCCGGATTGTCGTCAGCTTTTCGTGAGCGTCAAGGTCTGTCTGCCTGAGGCGATAGTAATAAGTAACTCCCGGCTGCACAAAATTGTCGGTATATATATAGTCGATGCGGGAGCTGGAGTTGATGCGGCCATCGAGCCAGCCAATCCTTTCAAAGAGGTTTCCATCCAGGCTCCTCTCTATCACGAATCCCTTGTTGTTGATCTCCTGCGACGTGCTCCAGTTCAGCACGATGGACTTACGAACCGGCTTTGCCTCAAAGGTGAGCAGGTCCACCGGCAACGCGATATTGGGTGAAGCCAGCATGAAGTGGGAGAACCCGGTGAAGTTCCCAGTAAAAGCATAATAGCCAGATGCGGACTGATCACTGAAAGAAGAAGGTGTGATGATCTCGGAATTCGAGGCATTGAGTGTGCCTGAAAGATTAGTGCCATCATCCACCTTTAGAATTTTGAGCGTATTCAATGGTACGCCGGCACTCACCCATGCTGAAAGATCGGCTACAGTGAAGTAGATGGTCGTTGTGTGCGTAACGCTGCCGTTGGCAACTGTTGGTGTAAGTTGAATGACTTTCTCTGTTCTCAGATAAGACCCCGCCGTTGTATTGACAAGAATTCGGCCCGTCCCGACTTGTGTGAGATTGCCTGTAATGCATCCAAGACTGACGCTTGGATTTTGAACCCTTGCCAGCAATTGATTATCGCCATCACTGAGAATATAAACATCCTGGCCGGCGAAGATATTTTCCGTTCCGGGGTTTGTCGTCTGACTCTCGATCTGGGTCGCCAGGTAACTTACCACGATGTCATCAATTAAAAACGGCGGATCGTCACCAGTGTTGTTGTCGTTATTCCAGCGGAATCCCAATTGGAATGTTGTGTTCATGAGATTTGCCGGAAGCGGAATTGATATCGTTGTGGCATTACTTTCAGAAACAAAAATATAAGCAGACCCTGAAGGATCGAGAAGGGTAGAGAACGATGTTCCATTAAAAGAATACATCAGGAACCCAAAATCATAAACGCCCCCCGCGTCTTCTTCGCCATTACATTTATAAGTAAAATTCAACGTTGCATTTGAAAGGCCGGTCGTGTTGATCACAGGCGTTCTCAATAATGCATCGGAGGTAACATTGTCGTCGTACGCCAGCGGCTTCGTCACAGCATCACTGGTTATATGCGCAGCCTGTCCAGTAATACCTGCCCCACCATTGCTACTCACCACCCACCTGTTAGTGCCGCCGAGAAGGAAAGGACTCCATCCCGTTGGAAATGTTCCTCCACTTGTACCAAAATCCTGGTTCAGCAGGACGACCGTTCCCGCGTTGTCGATCTGTGGAGCAAGGTCATCGTCATCGATGGTCAAGGTAAATACCTGGTCGGAGGTAGCAGGTACTACACCTGTACCCGTGATCGTGTAAGACAGGATGATTGTCTCATCCGTTTCTACCACCGCATCATCCCAAATTCGAATGGTGAGCGTCTTCGGAAGATTATCTCCAGAAGTAAAATTGATTGTAGAAGGCATGAGGACATAATCGACGTTCGCCGTAGCAGTGCCGGTGTTAATAAAATTCAGGGTCGCATTGCCATTAGCGGAGCTAGCCACAACAAGATTAACTGAAACGTCCCTGTACCTGGGGCATGTACTCAGGGTTCCTGTCTCTGATCTCTGCGCACATATATAATTGTATTTGACAGAATTTGTTGCAACGGTCTGGCAGGATGCTGCTCCAGGCAATTGCATTCGCCTCGGGCTATTGAGCATCACGACCTGCATTCGGGCCTTTTGATCTGCGGTTAAGGTACTCACGCAAGCATCGTCGGTGTAGTCCATATAATTCTCAAACATTTTAACCGCCGATGGTGCGCAGCCATTGAGGGCGCCTACTGGGGGACATCCGCTAGTGGGTCCGTCTTGTGGTGGTGTGTCTGCAACGAAATCGTTTCCACAAAATGCATCGCCCCAGATATGACGCAATCCAAGGTAGTGTCCCGTCTCGTGCGTCAGCGTTCTACCAAGACCCGCCGATGAACCGAATGAACCGGGCGTACAGATGCTGCCTACCGATTGATACGCGACGAACACCCCGGAGTGTGTGGCATTGTCGTTCGATACCGCAGGAAGGTCTGGAATGGTTGAGGAACTGGGAAATGTGGCTTTACCGAGAAGCGTTCCCGATAAACTAAGCGTCCAGATATTATAATACTTCGTCGGATCCCAAATCGAGCCCGGCATGATTGTAACATCGACATAGCTATTGCTCGCAAGACCATCGTATGGCGGCGCATTCCATCCTTCAGTGTTTCTGTTTACCCTGTCGATGCCGGGTTCCGCTAGTGGCGATCCCACTTCATCAACTGTCGCCAGACAGAACTGTATTTCCATATCAGCTGCCACTCCATTGGTGCTCCCCGACAGGTTCGCGAAGTCCGCGTTAAGCTGATTGAGTTGACGCTGGATCTGTGCCTGGCTAAGGTTGCTACCTGTACCTACGGCTTCGCCGTTATGTACAATGTGAAAGATCACAGGTATCGTATAAAATGCGGTGAGTCGGAATTGCTGAAGCTGTTGCTTCTTCTGGCCTAGCCATGCTTCGAAATGTTCATCGCTCTCTGCGCCGGGATGAGTGGCCCTGAATTCCTGCATGCTTTCATGAGTGCGGCAGCGAATAAATTGTGAGGGTTGTGCAAAGGTGGCCAATGAACACAATACCCCCATGAGTAAGATGATACTTCTCATAAAATGTAGTTTTGGTTGAGAAACTTCGGATGGTGCTACTGAAAGGTAAGGAGATTCGATTAGAAAAAAACCATATATCGTGAAGGCGGCATGGTAGTAGCAAGTGGCTAGTGGGGATCCCACTAGCTACTCCCCACTAGCCACTAGCCAATTGAGAGGAAGTTACCTGATCTTGTAAATGAAATCGTTGTTATCAAACTGCTTAGCTACCTCTCTCAGGTCATAAGCAATGCTCGCATCGATTAGTTTATCACCCACTTGCAACACAAAACCACCGATGATATCCTTATCGACCTTCTCCTCCAGTTCGATGTTGTCGTACCCGCCGGTCGTCTTCACCTGGTCAACAATGGCTTTCTTCGCCTCATCACCTATCGGATAGGCAGTAGTCAGCTTTACGGTATGAATGTTCTTGTATACTTTGTATTGGGTGATGAAGGCATTTGCGATCTCCGGAAGGTTGCTTTCCCTGGCCTTGTTGATGAGAAGGGCATTGAATGCCGTTGTCAGCTTGCTGAATTTGTTCTCTGTAACCGCGTTTAGGATCTTTATTTTCTTATCGCCGGAGATCACTGGGCTTTTTAGCAAGTTCACGAAATCGCGGTTGGTCTTGCTTACAGATTGCAGCCATAGCATATCTGCATATACCTGCTCGAGTTGTCCCTGCTCTACTGCAAGATCGAGTATTGATTTCGCGTAACGAGTGGCTAAACGTGGATTCGGCATGATTTATCTTTTATCGATAGTCTTCAAAAACAACAGTCGCAATCATTGACTGAGTAATGAGACAGCTTAGTTCAATTTTACTTCGTCTACAAGGCTCTTGATGTGAGTTTCCTGGGCATCTTTGTTTCCTAGCTCCCTTCTCAAAATCTTCTCCGTTACTTCGATCACCAGCTTTCCAACCTGGTTCTTTACTTCGGTAAGTGCCGCCATCTTCTGTACATTGATTGCGGCCTGTGCTTCTGTAATGATCTTATTGGCTTCCGTCTTCGCCTGCTCCTTGGCTTCGTTGATGATCTTGTCCTTTGTTTCTCTTGCTTCCTTCAACAATTGTCCCCTCTCCTCGCGTGCCTTTGCAAGCAATGCCTCATTTTCATTCTTCAACTGTGCCATTTCCGCTTTCACTTTCTCAGCAGTCTCAAGCGCTGTAGTGATGCTATTTTCACGATCACGAAGACCTTTGATGATAGCTGGCCATGCCATTTTTTTTAAAATGAAAAAGACTATCAGGAATGCCAGTGTAGTCCATATCAACAAGCCGAATTCGGGAGTAAGAAGTTTCATAAAAAATGTAGAATATATAAAGTGAATCTGATTTCAAATCAACTGCATCCTCCGCCCTGTGCTTTGGATGCAGTAATTTTTTAGTGCGATGTTCAAGGACCGTTTAAGATTTATTGCCTGTTCAATTTAAAGAACGTTAAACCCTTAAACGTTAAACCCTTAAACTTTCTTAAGAAAGAACCATCGCCAGGAACCCCACAATGATCGCAAACAGTGCAGCACCTTCAACAAGGGCGGCTGTCAGGATCATGTTGGCTCTGATGTCGTTGGAAGCTTCTGGTTGACGGGCAATCGCTTCAACAGCGCCTTTACCGATCTGACCAATGCCGATACCAGCACCGATCGCGGCAAGACCCGCACCAATGGCTCCACCTGCATTCGCAAACGGCACCGCGCTCAAAATAACTGTCAATAAATCCATGATACTTTAGTTTATAATTATGAAATACTAAATGATTACTTGTTCGTGATGACCATCTACATCATCATGTCCACCCTCGAATGCCTGTCCGATGAACACCGCAGTAAGCATGGTGAAAATGAATGCCTGTAAGAATGCCACCAATACCTCGATCATATATATAAATACCGTAAATGCAATAGACAAAGGTGACGCACCCCAACCCGCGATAGGATTAAGCTGACCGAAAATGAAGATCAGCGAGATGAGGCATATAATAATGATGTGTCCCGCTACCATATTCGCGAAAAGACGAATGATAAGGGCGAAGGGTTTAATGAACACGCTTAGAAACTCCACAGGAACCAGGATTAGCTTAACCCCCAATGGTACGCCCGGAGGATTGAATATATGACCCCAGTAGTGAGAATTTGAACTCGCCAGTATCACTACAAAGGAGATGAGACCGAGTACAGCGGTGAAGGCAATGTTGCCCGTCACGTTTGCTGAGCCAGGAATCAAACCGAAAATGTTATTAATAAGAATGAAAAAGAATACAGTCAACAAGTACGGAAGATATTTCTCATACTTGCGGCCGAGATTTGGTTTAGCTACCTCATCACGAACGAAAGTGATCACCGGTTCCAGCAGACTCTGTGATCCTTTTGGAGCTGAGGTCACCCCGACTCCGGACTTGTATCGCTTAGCGATACGAAGCATGATCCATACAAACACGATAAGCGCCAATAGCATCTGAACCACGTTGCGCGTCAGTGAAATATCGTAAACCTTTACGTTGGGATCATACTTGCCGGCCTTGGTCAGTGGTACGATGTCACCCGCATAAAATTTATTGGGATCGAGACCGAGCTCGTGAATGGAATGTTCGGTTAGGATCGCGTAATCCTTGTAGTTCTTATGCCCATGTTCAAATTTGGAGGACATGAAGCTGGTGAGACCTCTTTGCGGAGAGTAAAGAATGACAGGAAGTGGAATGGTTACGGGCTTGTCGCCGATATCCAGAAAGTGGAATTCATGGGCATTCAATACGTGACCGAAAATTACCTCGGCGGCATTGAATCCTTCCTTCTTCCCTTCATCCTTGGTATCATGAACCGTCTTCTCTTTTCCATGAAAATCCTTGTCGTCATGTGGCTGCGCGGATACAGCGAACGCAAACAAGCTGAAAACCGCTACCATCAAGCATTTGACACGTAATAAGGCCATACCTTTCCGAAATTTGGCGCAAAGATAAGGGTGAGGGGGTGAAAAAAGGAATTTGGAAGAAGGAATTTGGAATTAGTCTTTGGTGCCTCAAACTGTCGAAAAAATCTATCCAGTGTGCTATCTTTCAACCTGTTGGAGCTCGATCGATATCACGAGGAGACTAGCCACGAACGCTGTGCTTCTCAAACTGCATTTCGTGTAGCTGTGAATAGAATCCTCCCTTCGTCAACAGCTCGGAGTGGGTTCCCATTTCCTTAATTTCTCCTTTATCGAGTACGATGATCTTGTCTGCCTTCCGAATGGTCGACAATCTATGAGCTATGACGATGGCGGTCCTATCCCTGATCAGGGTATCGATAGCGTGTTGTATCAGGAGTTCACTTTCCGTATCCACCGACGATGTGGCCTCATCAAGTATAAGGATTGATGGATCATAAAGGAGCGCACGAATGAATGAAAGCAATTGTCGCTGTCCAAGCGATAGCGTGATCCCCCGTTCCATTACGTTGTAGTCGTACCCACCCGGCAGACGAAGTATGAAATCATGCATGCCGATAAGCTTCGCGGCTTCGATCACTCGCTCTTTTGTGATCTCTGGATTGCGGAGCGTAATATTATCCATGACGGAGCCTGAAAAGAGAAACACATCCTGCAATACCACACCGATATTCTTGCGCAGGTATTCAAGATCGTATTCCTTTATGTCTGTATCGTCTACCCTGATCGCACCCTTTCTTATATGATACAGCCGGTTGAGCAAACTGATGATGGTCGTCTTGCCGCTGCCTGTGTGACCTACTATCGCAACTGTTTCTCCCGGCGCAATGTTGAAGCTGATATTTTTCAACACGTCGTCCGTGTCAGAATACGCAAAAGATACGTCCTGGAACTCCACTTTCCCTTTTAGCCTACCCGAGGTCTGATGAAGCGGCTTATTCCCATTGCTGGAAGTGAGAGGAGTAAAGTCATCGTTGTCCAACACCTTAAATACACGTTCACTCGCAATGATGCCCATCTGCAGAACATTGAACTTATCCGCGAGCACCCTCAGCGGTCGAAATAAAAGGTTAAGACAAAGAATAAAAGACACCACTACACCTTGCTGACTCTGTTGAAGCTCCAATGCCTCGCGCGCCGTCCACCAGACAACCAGGCCGATCGAGAGCGCAAGTACGATTTCCACAACAGGAAAGAAAACAGAATACGCAAAGATTGCCTTTATGTTAGCATTGCGATGCTCCCTGTTAATAGCCCTGAATTTTTCAAACTCAGCTTTTTCAGCAGAGAACGCCTGAACGACGGGCATGCCTGTGAGGTGTTCCTGCACAAAGGCATTGAGTTGCGCCACTGCATTCCTCACTTTAAAGAATGATCGGCTGATACTCTCTTTAAAATAGTAGGTGGCGAGGATCATAACAGGAAATGGGATAAGCGCGATAAGCGTAAGTTGCCAGTCTACCCAGAACATGTATGTAAGTACGCATACAATCGAAAGAAGGTCCGCAATTATCGGCACCAACCCTTCAGCGAATATCTCGTTGATGGATTCAATATCATTGATGGTCCTCGTAGTAAGTGTGCCGATTGGAGTTCTATCGAACTGCGACAGGTTCAAACCAAGGATCTTTTTATATACAGACACGCGCAAATCTCTCACCACTGACTGTCCCAACCAGTTTGTAGCAAATGAAAAAAGAAAACGAAGCGCAGTTTCCACCAGCAGCATGCCTACCTGTATCATGGTAACCAGCACTACCATGTCTGCAAGCGAGTTGACAATATACTTATCGACCGTGAGTTGAATGAGTAAAGGTCGGACAGGAGTGATAACCGCAAGGATGATGGCAAGCGCTACCGATAGATAGAATTTGTTTTTATATGGCGCCGCATATCTGAATACCCTTCTCAATAAGGCAAAATCGAAAAACGTTTTTTTGGCTATGGGCAAGACGAATGGATTGAAGAAAATACAAAGCTAAGAGAATGGGAATAGAGAAAAAGAGAAATGAGACCTAACGGTCAAAAACTTTATGAATGGGTTAAATGCAGGACATAAAACGACGAGTCTAGCTTACCAGTTGGAAGTAAAAGCCCTGTTCTCCTGGTCACCCATCGCCTTATTATATGCCTTGATGAATATCGCGCCGAGATTTTTATACGGCGGTATGTAGTCTTCGAACCCCTCAACATTCGCGGCAGACTTGAAGTCGGCCCAGAAACTCAGCCAGTCAATGTCATTTCCTGCTCTTAATTTCTCCGTTAACAGGGAGAAAAAAGGTTTGTTAATTGCAGTTTTTCCAATTTGCTTTGATGCGATGATATGAGCGTCCGGGGATTTCTTCAAAATGGCGTCAATGAGGTGAAACCCTCCACAAGAACCCATGAACACTATTCTCGATGAAGGCGCCATGTAATCGATGGTAGTGTTAGCGAAATAACTGTGTCCGCGGTGAATCGTTACTGACGGATTTAATTTCTTCTCTTCAAGGTAAGTGACTAATGCCTTCTGTGCTTTGTCGTCCTGGCCAGTCTCTTCTGGAAGCGGTCTGTTTGCGAATATGGTCACGGGTTTTCCATTGGTCGAACGTATGGTTATCCATTGTGGATTGCTACGATCGATCTTCCAGTTAGACGAGCTGAACATGTTTTGAAACCCCGAGAAAATTCCCTGGCCGTCTTTGTCTCCATAGAAGAACACCTGGACCACTACATCTCCATTTGCGTTTGGAAGCGATGAGAAGGGCACATTGTATACTGGAGGAATGCCGAGTTCTTTCGTGAGATCAGTCTTGCTGGTTGAGTCCGCAGAAAGGAAGAGTTTATTAAGGATATTATAGATCGCAATGCCTCTTTGATTGTTCTCAGACACGCATCGATCATAATTCGCCTGCACGTTCTTTAGCATCTCGGCAGCACGAGGCCTTAGTGTCTCAACAATACTGGCATATGAATCCGCCACGTCAACTCCGTCTTCAAGGCCTTCCGATTTTTCCAAACGCCCTACGAAGGCACGCATCAAATCATCGGCGTCCGAGTCGTTAGCAAATGATGACAAGAAATTTCCAAGTGTATTATAGGCTGCAGCCTGGCTGATAAATTTGCGATAGTGATCGAAATGAAGACTCATGAGGAGGGAATCTCCACGGCCATTCATTTTTTTCATCATTAGCGGGTATACGCCCTTTGTATAACTTGATGTATAGATAAGGCCATCTGTCAAAACTGCCAGGTAGTAAAGTTCTTCGGCAGAAAGCGGTTGAATACACCTGAATCGCACGGCGTCGTCTTCATTGTGCAATCCATTGATGGTATTAACAAATACATCCCGGGCCTTCTTCTCAAGCTTTGCCGTAAGGTCTTTGTATGCAAATGCAGTGTCCTTATTCAACATTCTCTTCACATAATCCAACTGTGTTTTAACAAGCAGCTTGTAATACTGCACCGAATCGCTTTCTATCGCATCGATTTGTTCAATGGAAATCTTACCATTGACAATGTTATCAAGAAATGGAAAGTATTGCTGTCCGCTCTTGCTGCGTGCCATCCTGGAAACGGTACTGATGAACACATCATCACGGATATTGCGAATCACCAACCCTAATTTATTATTCGCCTGCGCGTAGTCATATAATTGCTTTGGATACTTCCGTGATACACTTCTTATCAGGCTATCCGCAAAAGATATATCGGGGTTATCTTTCAATGTCAAGAACGTTTGCTCAGGATGTAGCTGGGTATATTTCAGGATAACCAAATTCTGGCTCGCACGAAATCCTGCATTCTTTTCGAAGGTCGCCCTGTCGGCTTTTGCAATGGACAACACCACGTCATAAGGTAGCTTCGCAAGTGCAGGCTCAATGCTCTTTCCATTTTTATCGAGCTGGATACAATGATTGTATGCGTTGATGATATCCGGTAGAAAAACCGGATTAACTTTTTTCGCCGCAACGTTTGCGGTATAGAATTTAAGCAGGTTCTCTACTCCACGCAGATACCTGATCTTGCTTTGAGCGCTTATCGAACTATCCGATTCGATGCTGCATTGCAAGCCATCGATCTTATTTACAAGTGCATTAGTAAGTAAATAGCTAATCTCATCATTGGATGAGGGAGTGAAGTAATTATCATTCTTGCCATCCGTCTTCAACAGGCTTCTCTGCTGCCTGTCGATATAGTCGTGAAAAAGTTCGCGATTCTTAGGGGGCTTACATGCGGCCGGAACTTGTTCGCTACCACCCTGGAGGGAGGACACAAAACTCACCTGTGCTGTAACGCTTTGGTTCAGAACAAGAAAAAAAACAGCCATAATGAAATATCTGCAGGTTGCAATCATAAGGATCCGAGAGGCAAAGTTAGTACCCATGGCCCATACTCGTGTAAAATAGCTGATGAACAACAGGATAGACGATAATTACCGTCATTGGTTGTATCCTTTAAAATCGTGCCTGAAAAATCGCGTTTTTGGAGGGTAGTTCAACTTTGTAGCGTTCTGAGCGGCGATCGCTGAACATCATGCGGGTTTATCTGCTAATCTTCACCCATAGCTCTTTTGTAAGCCTTTATGAAGATTGCGCCAAGGTTCTTATAAGGGGGAATGTAATCCTCAAATCCTTCCACCCGGGCGTTGTTTTTGAATTCATGCCAGAAGGAAATCCAGTCAATGTCCTGGCCAGCCCTCAACTTTTCCGTAAGTAATTGAAGGAAGGGTCTGTTAATATCACGCTTGCCGATCTGCTTCGATGCGATGATGTGGGCGTCTGCAGACTTCTGTAAAATGGCGTCGATGAGGTGGAAGCCACCACACGAACCCATGAATACGATGCGTGAGGTAGGAGCCATGTACCCAATCGTTGTCTCCGCATGATAACTATGCCCGCGATTGATTGTAACGGTTGGGCGGATGTCGTTCTTTTCGAAATAATCGCCTAATGCCTGTTGTGCCTTGTCGTCCTCGCCAGTCTCTTCATCGAATGGCACGTTGGCGTAAATCGTAACCGATTTACCTTTCACTGATCTCACGGTCACCCATTGTTTATTGGTCTTGTCTATTTTCCAATTTGCATTGTTGAACATTCCCTGGAAGATGTTATAGTCTAACATTCCATCTTCATCACCATAGAAGAACATTTGCATTACAACCTGGCCGGACGTATCAGTCAACGCGGAATTAGGTACTGTATAAACGGGAGGAATGCCTAACTCCTTCGTGAGATCGACTTTCTTTGTTGAATCCGCTGAAAGGAAGAGCTGGTACAAAATATTGTAAATGTTTTTTCCACGAGCGTTGTTGCTCTCGACATTCCGTTGATAGTTCTGCTTAACCAGGCTCAGCACGTCGGCTGCAAGCTTTGGATTGCTCTCGATGATGCTTGCGTACGAATCGGCGACATCGAC
Source organism: Chitinophagaceae bacterium (assembly GCA_014379965.1). Taxonomy (GTDB): domain Bacteria; phylum Bacteroidota; class Bacteroidia; order Chitinophagales; family Chitinophagaceae; genus VBAT01. Next base: position 2,530 of record JACMKU010000039.1, on the reverse strand, counting down.
GCCATCTTCCAGGCCATCTGATTTTTCCAGCTGTCCTACGAACGCCTTCATCAGGATTGCAGCATCCTCATGACCGGGGAAGGTCGATAAGAAACTACTGAGTGTATTAAAAGCCGCGGCCTGGCTGATAAACTTGCGATATCTGTCGAAATGCAGGCTCAATAATAATGAATCACCGCGCTGACCGATCTTCTTCATCATGAGCGGGTAAATGCCTTTAGTATAGCTAGAGGTATAGATCAAACCATCTGTCATCACAGCCAGGTAATATAGTTCCTCAGCCGTAAGAGATTGTATCGACGAAAATCTTACCGCGTCGGGTTCACTATGCAGTCCATTGATGGTATTTATGAACTCATCCTTGGCCTTCTTTTCCAGTTTAGCTGCGAGTTCCTTATATGCGAATGCTGTGTCCCTATTCAACATCCGTTTGGTGTAGCTCATCTGGGTTTGAACTAACATCTTATAATATTGGATCGAATCATTCTCAATGGAATCAATCTGTTCGATGCTCATGCTCCCATTTACAATGTTGTCCAGGAAAGGAAAATACTGTTGACCGCTCTTGCTTCTCGCCATGCGCGAAACGCTTGTTATAAACACATCGTCCCGGATGTTGCGGATTAGTACACCCAATTTATTATTAGCCTGTACATAGTTGTACAACTGACCCGGATACTTCCTCGCTACAGCCCTCACAAGGCTGTCTGCGAATGACACGTTTGGATTATCTTTTAAAAGAAGGAATGTCTGCTCAGGATGCAAGCGACAATATTTCAATAGCACCATCTCTCTCGCCTGCGCAAAGCCTTCATTCCTTTCAAATGTTACCCTGTCTGATTCGGTAATGGAATACGCGACTTCGTAAGAAAGAGGGTTTATCAAAGTGGCCAGTGAAAGTCCTTTCTTATCAAGGTTCATACTGGCCTCGTAGGTCGCTATTATCTCAGGCAGATGTACAGGCTTCACTTTCTTTGACCTTATGTTCGTGACAAAAAATTTAAGTACGTTCTCAATCCCTCTCAGGTAACGTACTTTGTTTTGGTGGTTCAAAGTAGTATCGCTCTCGATGCGGCATTCGAGGTCACTGATCGTAGTAGTTGCTGCCTTTGTCAAAACGAGATTGATTTCCTCATTCGAGGATGGAGTATATGCTTTGTCCTTAATACCGTCTGACTGCAGGATCTTTTGTTGTTGTGCATGAATGTAGTCGTGAAATATTTCCCTGTTCTTCGGTGGAGTACAGGAAGCATTAACCTCGGCTGTGGCTTTTACGGAGGTGAACACTGCCTGGGCTAAGACCGTGGAATGTAGCCATAGCAGGGATAGGGCGAGAATCAAGGATTTGGACATTGTCATCATAAGGATCGAAATACAAACTTACTCAGTAAGATTGACAAATGAAAGACACCTATTTAAACACAAATGCTGGCTGGAAGTCGGTAAACTTTTTATTGTGTTGTACATTAAGTTTTTATTAAGTCTGCGTGAACTCAGGAGCTTAATTTTCCCGGGCCATAAAATCCCTTTAGGTTTGCCCAAATTTTCAATTGCATGGATACCAATGCCCGGAAAGTGCTGATAGCGGATGACGAACCAGACATATTGGAAATATTAAAATATAACCTGAGTAAGGAGGGTTACGAGGTCATTAGTGCGAAAGATGGGGATGAGGCGCTCGAAAAGGCACGGCGCAACCAGCCGGACCTTGTTATTCTGGATGTAATGATGCCGAAGAAGACTGGTGTGGAAGTTTGCCAGATACTTCGCTCGCAGGCGGCATTCCGGGAAACCCTGATTGTATTTCTTACGGCAGTAAACGATGAAGGCACGCAGATCAAGGGGTTGGAAACGGGCGCAGACGATTATATAAGTAAACCTATCAGTCCGAAGGTTTTCCTTAGCCGGGTGAATGCACTGTTTCGTCGGTTAAACAAGCAGGAGACCAAGAAACTAGAGCTGGACAACCTAGTCATTGACCCGGAGCGCTTCATGATACAAGTTGCCGGCAAAGACGTTGTCCTGGCGAAGAAAGAGTTTGAACTGCTATACCTCCTGGCGCAGAAACCTGGCAGGGTATTTCTCAGAAATGAAATCCTTAACCAGGTCTGGGGAAATGAGGTAATTGTTGGCGATCGCACAATCGATGTACACATTCGGAAGATCCGCCAGAAGCTCGGGGTTGATTGCATTACGACGGTGAAAGGTGTGGGATACAAGTTTGAGCAGGCTGCGCATGGGTCCTGAGCTTGATAGTTCCTGGGTTTGGGATACTGGATAATAACCCTCTATCTGATTGTTCCTGAGATTGGGATACTGGATAATAACCTTCTACCCGATTGTTCCTGAGATTGGTATACTGGATGCTAAACCTCTAACTGATAGTTCCTGGGTTTGGGGTACTGGAATCCTTAGATCCAGCATCACAACTTTAGTTATCTTTCATCTAAAGGAACCAGCATCCAGCATCCGAACCTTAGTTATCTTTCATCTAAAGGAACCAGCATCCAGCATCCAACCTTAGTTATCT
>JACMKU010000038.1 GCA_014379965.1 Chitinophagaceae bacterium | reverse complement strand
ATCGGCGATGGTACGCAGATCGTCAGGACATTGCTCCGTCCCGAATGCCCCATCGAGATCGGAACCTATTCCGATATGCTTCGCGTCACCTGCCAATTGACAGATATGATCCATGTGATCGATAATGGTAGCGAGATGACAATTCATTTCTGTTGGTGTCGAGCTACCTCTCACCCAGCCGGGAACCATCATCCATGCATCGAGTGCACCTCCGATAACGGCGTCTCTACGGATCAGTTCCTTGAGTTGGTCATCATCGAATTGTCTGTTATGATTAACGATTGCGCGCACGTTGTTATGACTTGCCCATACCGCCCCATTGAAGTGGTCCAGTGCCTCCCAAAAACTCTCGTCACTCAGATGGGTGACGTCGAGGATAATGTTGAGTCTCTCCATCTCCTTCAAAAGTTCGCGGCCTTTTGGGCTCATGTTGCCTGTTGCATCCGTACCGGGAGCATAGCGGCCTGGGCCATAATGCGCGGGACCTAACGCGCGCAAACCGTAACGATATGCACTTTCAAGGTATTTGAGATCCACAATCGAATCGGCGCCTTCGAGACTAAGAATATATCCAATGGGTAAACGAACGGCGTGGTGATTTGCGGTCCATAGGGCGATATGCTTATTCAACCCGTTCAAATCATTCACTTGCAGCATCTCCCCTTCTGCCTCCATTGCATTGTACCATGATAATTGCGCTTGCGTCTGTGCCCATGCCTGTTCCGGCGAGCTCCACCCGGGCAATAGGCTTCCCGGCTCAACGTACCTTGCTATCTGCGTGGCCACGACAAGACCAATATTTCCCTTACGTAATTCCGGCAATGATACTGTTGCTTTACTCCTGTCCGGCTTGTCTTTCATTCCTTCCTCACGCCTATTGATCAGGTCGAGTGATTGCCGCAGGTCGCGGTTCCATTCCATGGCATTCATGGCCAGATCTAGATGTGCATCGACGATAAACATTTCTTCTTTCATTTCAAATAGTGATCATTCGGTCGCGTGCGATAATTCTCCATTCACCAGAAAGCCTGCCGTCTTTTATGGTATGTGCCTTCTCATACAAAGCACACGTAGGACAGATGTGGAAGGGTAGACCATAAAGTACATCGCCGATGCGCAGCCCATGTCCGTTAGAAAGCCTGAGAGTGAGATGCTCTTCGCTTTGTGATACGAATTCGGCCTGTGGTGCATTGAGGAATAGCACCCGCCTGCCGAGCTCCTTTTCCGCAGCCACGGATTTGTGCCCGAGATCAGTACATACCACGTCCTGCGCAGGACAGGAAATCACGCGACTGATCAGTAGTGCAGCAGGGTGGAAAGCTTGCTCGCCATATTCTGCATACCCTGCATCCCAGAAGACAAACGTGCCCGGGCTGCATTCAATATTCTTTTGACGAGCATAAAAAGGAAAAGTGGGTGATCCACCCGCCACGATCACTGGTTCCGCGAATCCTTTCTTCAAAATATTTTTACGCAGGACCTCTACGGGTTCGAATGCTCTTGCGGCCCTGCTTTCGCGGACCTCCAATAAGCTATCATAGATATGACCGTCGTATGCATGGAGGCCAATGGGACGAATGCCTTCGAGAGCTGAGCAATACTCATACAATTCCAGAGCTCCCTCATCCGGTAAAATTCCCGTGCGATTCATACCCACATTTAGGTCGATGAACACATCGATGTTGATGCTAGACGCCCTGGCTGCAGAAGCTATTACGTTGGCGGCGTCCTTATCATCAACCAGAGTGGCAAAATGGCTGCCAGGGTATTTTTGTATCAGTTCAACCAGACGTTCTACTTTTGGACCCACCGGTTGATAGGCAAGCAAGATGTCGCTAGCGCCAATAGATGCAACCATCGCGGTCTCCGCGATAGTTGCGCATTTAAATTTGTCTACCCCTTTCTCCATCAGCATCGCCACGACTTCGCGGGTCTTGTGTGTCTTCACATGGGGACGAAGTCGCCGTGGATCGTCGATCATGCCGAGTAGTGAGTCGATGTTCTGCTTCACCCTATCCGGGTAAAATACCAGCGCAGGTGAATCTATCCTGTCTATATCATCGATTTGATACCATGGTCTGCTCATGTGTTGGACGATTATCTTAATTCAAACAGTGCTTCAATTTCAACTGGAATATTATCGGGGAGCGAATTAAAACCAACTGCGCTCCTTACCCCAATACCGTCATCGCCCCATACATTCGCGAATAGTTCACTACACCCATTGATGACATAGGGATGCCTTTCGAATTCGGGTATACAGTTTACCATTCCCAGGACCTTGATCACCCGTTTTATCTTATCAAGGCTGCCAAGGTTGTGTCGAAGAGTTGAAAGAATGGCGAGGCCAACCTGGCGTGCTGCGAGTTTCCCCGCGTCCATATCCATATCCTTTCCCACTTTGCCTATGATAAGACTTCCGTCCGTTTGCACTGTACCATGTCCAGATACATATACATGATTGCCTACGACCAGGCAAGGCTTATAGACTCCGAGGGGCTTAGGTGGAGGGGGAAGAATGAGACCCAGCGCGGCAAATCGTTCCTCGGGGAGAAGTGGCGTCATGGTAGTTTTTTGGGTAAATGTAAAGCATCGGGGGAGAAGTTAGGGAGAGGCGGGAGGTTGGAGCCGGGAGCCGGGAGGTGTACAACTCGTATCCATAGCCCTAAACTCGCAACTGAATTATGCACTATATTTAGAGGGCAAAAAAAAGCAGGTTGGCTAGACAACCACCTGCTTGGTCTTCGTTGACCGTTCACATGAGAAAACTATTGTAGTGCGTCCCGCTCGGCGGGACCTTTTTATTTCATTTATTTCCTAAAATTATCCTCATCCTTCCTCAACCTCTTCTCTCATTTACTGAAGCATGAAAATTGAAGAGTGAGTGGTCTATGGTGAGTAGTGAATGGCTCCCCGTTAATCGAAATGCATTACGAATGCTCGAATCCGTATTCCATGCTCGAACCTCGGAGATCCATTGACCACTCACTATTGACCACTCACCATTCACCACTGACAATTCACCGCTCACGCTCATCGCGGTCCAGTGTAAATCAACGTGTCTGCAAAAATCCTGTTCGCCGGATTCGTGTTGTAATAATATTTCAGGTAGATCACTGGTGTCGCGCCACCCACGAAGCGACTATTGGCACCAGGGAACGGAGTCATAAACGGTCCCGTAACAGGATCACCTGTATAGTTCACGATGCTGGATACCTGATCCGCGGCATTGAAGTAAACTTCTGGTCCAACATTGCTAAAGCCTGCTGGAGAACCATTGTTAAAGAATGGTTGCGCTACGCCAGCAAAATCGGGATAGTACATCACTACTGAATTAATACCAGAGGTGATCATTTCAACATCCGCTTCGAATGGTCCATTATACGCTGGTAGATCCGTTCTTGTAAAATGTCCACGCAGGTGATATTTCCCATCATACTTATTCTTGACAGAAAGAGCAATAACCAGGTTGCCGGCTACCTCACTCTTTTCTGCACCATTTACCTCAACAATAGTAAGTCCAATGGCATTTTCGCCAGTTGCGACATCAGAGGGCTTGATACGAATCTTAACGGGCAGGCTCCTATCGGAAGGTGACAGCGTAAACTGGTCAGTGACCAGGGAGAATTTTGTTATCGGTACCGCGGTATAGCTAGTCCCGTTCTCTGCATTGTAATCGGCAACCAGGCTCGAATTGATCATGATCTTTACGGTTGCGTTTGTATTCACCGAACTACGGATCATGTACCTAATGTCAGTAACATCAAGTTCAATTAACTGGTCCGTATAGTCCATTGCAATACTCTTGAATCCATGGATCTCCGAAAACTCTACGATTGGTCTGTCGGTGTTAGGTGTGATGTCACCAAAGACCATATCCCTCTTACAGCCCGCCATAAACACCGATAACATCAATAGGGGAAGTAATTTGTTTGCTGCTCTTCTCATTTTTAGTTTTTTTAAAGATTAATAGCCGGGGTTTTGGACCATGTTTGGATTGGCAAGCATCTCCGTGCGAGGAACCGGGAGGGCCCAGCCTCTGTCGGTAGATGGAAGCGTACAATAGATCGAACAATCCTGGGTGCGGCTTACAACCCGGGTAGTACGTTTGAGATCAAAGAAGCGATGACCTTCCGCTACCAGTTCCTTTCTTCTCTCGGTCTGGATAGCGGTCCTAAGGGTAGCCCCAGTCTCCGTACCGGTAGCTGCTAGCCTAGCTGCACGCAATGTATTAAGGTCTGCCAGTCCGGCAGCATCCATTCCGCCTTTACGAGCATATGCTTCAGCTCTAATCAGGTATGACTCGGCGGTGCGATATAGTTTGGCATCAACTACGCCATCGGGATTTGCAGCAGCGGTGGGTTTAGCAAAATATTTCGTCAAGACGGTTCTGTTAGCTATGTTCGTCCAATAGGCATCGTACCTAATATCGGTAGCGCCGTACAAATTGAGAAGGGCGGTGACTGGCAACCAAGATGAACGGTCGTTTGAAACCTGGTAGATCTCCCTGATCAAGGCCGCGTTCCCAGCCTGGTATTTCAACGACCATACGACTTCCGAAGTGGATGCATCTTCCCATATAGCGAAGAACTCATCGGGTGTCGCGAGTGGTCTGGCATTGATAACAAAAGTTGAATACTTAATTGCACTGTCGAGTTGATTCGCATATAGGAACATTCTTGCGAGGATTGCATCACATACTATCGCATCGGCGTATGCTCTTGCAGTACCATCCTTGGATGAAGCCGATTGAATGGCGCGGTCTGTATTCAACAACATTGACTTCGCCGCCTTCACATCCGCCTCTATCTTATCGTATGATTGAGAAACAGTCAGACGTGCAGGCATTTGCTCCACATCGAACTTGTCTACATAGGCAATACCGAGACTCGTCGAGGCGCGGTCGAAGTCAGGAGCCCACCAGCGAAGCAACTCCAAATGAGCATGCGCCCTGATCACTCTCGCCTGTCCTTCGATGCGGTTCACTTTAAGCGCGTCGCTTGCCCTGAATCTGTCTATTCCTCTCATAGCAAGGTTGGCCTGTTGGATCACCAAGTATGCAGCGTCCCATGCGTTTTGAACGACCGGCTCGTCCGCAGTATAGTTCCAACGGTACAAGGTGTTCAGATTTCCTAGATTGGCTGATCCGCCGCTGTAAAAATTGTCCCCTGCAAGATCGGGTCCCGCTAGCCAAACACTGCCGCCGTTTACACCACTATAGAGGCTGTTTTGTTTCAGTTTTTGGTATGCGCCAGTCAACGCGAAATCATAGTCATCTACTTTCGTAAAGAAATTATCACCGTTGATGGTGTGGGTAGGATCAATTTCGACCGTTTTCTTGCAGGAGCTGAATACAGCAGATGCAAATAAAACCGCTGTGATATATTTTGCTGTGAATTTCATGTATTTCATTTTTATATAATTATAAACCAATACTTGCTCCTATTGTAATTGTTTTCAACGCAGGATAGACAGCTCCTGTAAGTACACCGGTGAATACTTCTGGATCATAACCCTGGAAGTTGTGCCATGTGTAAAGGTTCTGACCTTGTGCAAACAACCTGAGATTACCCATCTTCCACCTGTTGATTAGGCTCTTGGGAAACGTATAGCTTACCATGATATTCCTGAATCGTAAGAAGTCGCCCTTCTCCAGGAAACGGGTTGTGCCATCATGGAAGTCATTGAATGAAGAAGGTATGTCAGTGATGTCGCCAGGATGCTGCCATTCCCTGAGGATGCTCACATTGAGATTCGAAGTGTAATATTGCGGATTTTCCACATCGACCCTGGCCTGGTTATAGATTTGGAAACCATATTGGTAAGTGAACAATGTAGACACTTCGAAGTTCCTGTAGTTTACAGTAAACCCGAATCCACCGAAACCTTTAGGATCGAAGCTGCCAACAATCACGGCGTCATTTGGATCATACTCATTCGTGATAGTCTTTCCATCGGCCTTAAAGTAAAGCGCTTCACCTGTATCAGGATCTACTCCTGCGTATCTCACCACGTAGACGCTATTCGCTAGCTGCCCTACCCTGTTAATACTGATGCCACTTACGATCTCATTGTTACCATCGAGTTGAAGGATCTTGCTCTTGTTTCCTGTCCAGTTACCATTGACATTAACTGTGAGATCTCTTGTTTTTACCAGGTCGTAATCCAGCGCAACCTCTATACCCTGGTTCTGTAATTTTCCAAGATTGGTTAGGATGCTTCCCACTCCATTCGTTGATGACAGGAGTCTATTCAAGTATAAGCCTTTAGTAATTGCGCGATAGGCTTCTACCGAACCATTCAACCTGTTATTGAGTACTGTGAATTCCAATCCAACGTTAGCCGTAGTGCGGGTCTCCCAGCTCAACTGATCTTTCTTGAGATTGGCTAGTGCTAAACCACCAATGCCATTGTATGATGTTGGTCCGAATTGTTCGAGCGCTTCGTAAGAATCACCGATTGACGCATTACCTGCAGAACCATAACTGGCCTTAAGTTTAAGGTTGTTGAAGAATTTCTGATTGCGCATGAATTCTTCTGAAGAAATTGCCCAGCCAATTCCAACACCACCGTAGTTCACAAACTTCTTTCCTTCAGCAAGCCTGGAGCTACCATCACGGCGGCCTGTGAGGTTGACGAAGTATTTATTCTGGAAGTCATAGTTAGCAATCGCGAAATAAGAAAGGATGGCATCTTCGGTATTACCGCCATTGACTCTTGGAATGAAATTATTCGTTGGAGTACCAGGTGTAACACCCGCTGCATTCTTGATTGGTCCTATCAGACCGAATCCTGAGTAACCGTTTGTAACTGTACGACGTCTTACGATCTCATGAAAGAGTCCGATACCGAAATTATGATCACCAGATCTCTTCTCGTAGTTGACCGAGGTAGTTCCTGTATAACGGCTGCGTCTTGAAGAAGCCTGGATGAATGCGCCGGAGAGCCCTGGCACCACAGTATTCGCCTGTGTATTGATGTCGATATAGTTTTCACTCTGGTCGTCTGTGAAATCAATACCCCATTGTGTTCTGACCGCGAGTCCTTTTACTGTCGGGATTCTGTATTCAAGGTTTATTGAACCGATACCTTTCAACTGGTAATTCTTGTTCGTATTCAGGAAAAGGTCAGGAAGCGGGTTAGGGTTACCACCTGGATCTGTAAGATTAAAACTACCATCCTCGAGATAAGGAGTGATATAAGGCAGTGTCCACCTATATGCATTCAACGGCGTAGAGATCACGTTGTCATTTTCACTCGTACCTGTCAAAGTTGAATATCCAACAGTAGTTGAGATACCAATTTTGAAATTCCCCGCGGTGTGATCGAGGTTGACTCGACCAGTGTAACGGCTAAGTTTAGTAGTGCGTACAAGACCATCCTGGTTGAAGATAGAACCTGAGATGAAGAACCTCGTCTTTTCATTACCACCCGAAGCACTTAAAATGTGTTGTTGTGTCTTCGCATGACGGAAGATCGCGTCTTCCCAATCTGCGTTGATATTTGAGAAGCTGTCCACATCGGCAGCCGAGTGACCGAAAGGATTGAGACCATCTGGCCTGTCATAATACAATTCATAATCCAGTTTCTCTTTTGAATTCATCAGGCGCAGCTTACTCTTAGGGAGCTGCTGTACTCCGTATTGATAATCGTAATTGAAAACTGTCTTGGCGTTCCTTCCGCGTTTCGTAGTCACTACAATTACGCCGTTAGCACCACGTGATCCATACTGGGAAGTCGTAACGGCATCCTTCAAAATATTATATGATTCAATATCGCCGGGATTGATACTTTGAAAATCAGCAGCAGTCACCTGGATACCATCAACGATATACAATGGCTGCGTTCCACCAAGTACCGATCCTTTTCCGCGAATCGTTACGGAGGCGGCCGAACCAGGCTGTCCGCTCTGTGATTGGACAAGCAGTCCGGGTGACTTACCCTGGAGTAGCTGCTCGAAAGAAGCTATGGGTTGTAGATTAACTTCCGAGCCCGTGATCTTCGTGACGGAACCGGTATACTGTTTCTTGTTCTGCGTGGTATAACCTGTGACAACTACCTCCTCCAAGGCAGTCTGAGACAAGCTCAACGTAACACTCAGGTTAGCAGCATCGGCTGCTACTTCCTTATCGGTAAATCCTGTAAATGAGAACACAAGTACCGCGTTCTCTTGCGCCGTTATACGAAACCGGCCGTCGCGGTCAGTGGTAGTCCCCGTACGGGTCCCTTTTACAAACACACTAACACCGGACAAAGGGGAATTATCTCTCGCATCAAGAACAACACCTGTCACATCCCGCTGAGCCCAGGCGACTGTAGACATCATGATGGCAAAAAGAGAGAATAGGAAGAGTCTTTTCATTTGCATAAATTTTGGTTTGTTCAATCGGCAGGCTCATGACGATGCCTGCAAACCATGAATTAATAAATAAATAAAGGCTGGAAACAGTCCGGTAGTTTTAATGTCTGATTAACAACAGACAGCAAAGATTTGTAGTATGCTTCCTTGTTGGTCCGCTCATTGACCGAGCCGTGAAAATGGGATGCTGAAGCGTGAAGGGAGGTAATTAAGTAGATTGGGTTGAATGCTTGATCAAGAGGAAATCAGGGATCGGTAATCGGGAATGGGGTGTTAAATCGAAACTCTCTTATCGACGAGTCAGAATTTCCGAACATGTCAACAATTTTCGACGCGTTGTATTGGCAGATTGCCTGGCGCCTTCTGCAATTGTACCGTAGGCTATTAGGTTGGCTACGCGGTATCAGCCTGTATTTTAAATAACTATGTGAAATCCTATGTACCTATGCGCCGATGTGGTTCCAATTGCGTCGAAAGAGTTTTGAACCACATAGGCACATAAGTACACAGGTTTTTCACATAGGTTTTTTGTTGTCGGCTTGGGACCTCACGATTCCTTATTTCCAATTACCGATTCCATATTACTTCATCTGACTCCTTTACAATCTAATACCCAGGATTCTGCGCTGCTTGCGGATTGCTAAACAATTCAGATTGTGGAATCGGCCAAAGATAAACACTAGCAGTTGGCGCAACCACCGGTGCTGTACCCTTCGCTGGGAACGATTGCATCGTTCTCATAATATCCCAGTCCCGAAGACCTTCACCCAGGAATTCAATACGTCTTTCGATGGCGATCTGCGCAAGCAAAGCATTAGCGGTTGCAAAATCGGCCGCAGTGAATAAAGTAGTATTGTCTGAACGACGACGTACTGCATTCAACAAATCTATCGCACGTAGGTCGACTGTATTCGTAGCTCTGACCCTGGCCTCAGCGAGGTTCAACAAAACTTCTGCATACCGGATAACGGGCACGTAGTCTGTATGTGGGTTAGAAACATACTTTCTCCAAACCGTAGAAGTTCCAGAGGTTCCCACGAATGCTCTTCGAGCATCGGTCGCCTTCCAACCCGTGTTGGAAAAGATACCGGCCGCTGTTGTGTTAAGAGTATAGTCCAATGCACCCACCGGTCCGGGCATGTAATAATTCGCCATTCCATTCTGTGTTCCGGGAAGATCCAGTGTAGTGAACGGCATAGAGAAGATGGATTCCAAAGTAGTATATGGCGGGGCATACACTGCGGCGACAGTAGGCTCGAGGCGATGCTGAACACCAGTAGCTGCCTGGTAAGGAGCAGTTGCAGGGACGAGTTTATCACCGTCAGTTATCACATCATTCCAACGCTGCATTCCAAGCAATATACGTGTCTTCAAGGCGATTGCCGTGTTACGGTGAACGTGTGTAACGTTTAACTCGGCCGACCCGTTCGTGAGCGGCAGGTTTGCCTCCGCGTAATTTAGGTCCGCGAGTATTTGTGTATACACCTGCGCTACAGTTGCACGAGTCATACTGTTGTTACCTGTGCTATACTCTGCAGCTAACCTCAGCGGAACGCCCGGATTTGATCCTGCACCGTCTGCGAAAGGCTTTGCATACAGTGTAAGAAGCGCCCAGTAGCCAATGGCTCTTAAAGTAGAGGCCTCCCCTTTGTATTGTGCCTTGAGTACATCAGATATTGGCGCCTCATCGATTCTCGCCATGACGATGTTGCACTGGTTAATGCATGCGTAGATATCACGCCATACGTACTGCACTTCGTTTGTCGCTGGTGTGGCGCTGAAGTTCCATGTCTGAAGACCGGTTACGCCATTGTTTGTTCTATTCAAGAAGTCCTCACCTCTCACGTCACCATACACAACGAAGCGGCTGCCGTAATAGAAAGAGCCTTTCATCATGACGTACATGCCATTCACCTGCTGTTGGGCCCTTGCGGCCGTGGCGAAGGCCTCTGCATCAGGAAGGTCCGCCTGCGGATTGGGGTTTAGCTTGCTCTTGTCACAGGCAGCTAACACCACCGCAGAGAGTAAAAGGATAAATATTTTATTTTTCATTAGAGAAAATTTTTGATGTTAGTAATAAGGCAACGAATAAAAATTTAGAATCCAACATTGACTCCAAAAGTGATCGTCCTCGATTGAGGAACGGAATTCCTATCTACATTCGGTGCCCCATTATTATTTCCATTTGCTGACACTTCCGGATCGAAACCTGAGTATTTCGTAATTACAAAAGCGTTGTGAATAGAAGCATAGAAGCGAACGCTGGTGATCTTAGCACGCTGGGCCAGTGAATTTGGTAGGGTATAACCAATGGAAATATTCCTAGCCTTCAGGAAGTCGCCCTTCTCCACGTTCTCAGATATCACGATGCCTGATCCGTTCGACAGGTTGTCACCAAAAACTAGCCTTGGAATGTTTGTCACATCCCCTACTTTCTGCCAGCGCTTCAGCGTCTCTGTAGAATTATTCCAGTTACGATTGTCGCGCAAGCCCGCCTTTGTACCGTTATAAACATAGTTACCACCGGAGAAGAATATCAGGATATTGAAATCGAAATTCCTGTACTTAATCGTATTATCCCATCCGCCTGACCATTTTGGTAATGCTGGTCCAATAACCACACCATCTGCCGCCTGGTCTGGGGCACGTGGAGCCGTAGTACCATCGAGAAATGTCCACCTTGTTGCTACGGGAGAAGAAAGGTCGAATTGTACCTGGGTTCCGTCACGGTATTGGAAGATCCTTCGACCATTCTGTGGATTGACACCATTTGTTCTGACTGCATAGAAGCTACCAATTGATTCGCCTACCCGAATAATGCTTGGACGCTCAAGACCAGAGGTGGCAATAAAGATATCTGCATTGCCAGTTGCCAGTTCCTTCACTTCGTTCTTCAGTGTAGCAATATTGAAGTTACTGTTCCAGGTAAAGTCCTTTCGGTCGATAATTCTGGCATTGAGTGTAAACTCAAAGCCTTTGTTGGTCATCCTTCCGATATTAACAGGAACGGTACCGCCAGCTAGTGTAGAGAGGCTGGTTGGTAAGGTATTAGTGAATGCTACACCTTTAGAGGGACTCTGAGGATCGTTTAACACGAGCCCATCGATATTGTTGTTGTAATAAGTAATCTCAGTAGAGATGCGATTCTTCAGGAACGAAGCTTCGATGCCGATGTCGGTCTTCTTACTCGTTTCCCAGGTGAGATCAGTATTTCCTGCCTGTGAATAGAAGAGAGCTGTCTGTGATCCATAGAGAGCGCTCGTAAAGAGGAAATACGAAGCGAAGTCAGCAATACCATTGATATTTCCAACAGCACCATAACTTCCTCTCAGCTTAAGGTTATTAAATACATTGGCCAATCCTGAATTTTTGAAGAAGTCTTCCTGCGATATGGCCCAACCTGCGGACACGCCGCCGAAGTTTCCATATTTCTTACCAGGTGCAAACGCGGAATAACCATCCCGGCGTGCATTAAGTGAGACGAAATATTTCTTCTTGTAATCGTAGTTCAGGCGTCCAAAGAAAGAGACGAGGTAATTTTCGCCTAAGAAATTAGAATTGGGAAAAGGAGTGAACGAAGGCACTATCAATGCATATCCCCCCTGGTACTCGTCGAAATAAGAATCACCAACCTGCCTGCGTTGGGCACCCCAACCTTCACTTGAAGTAAATTGTTGCTCATTACCCAACAGCAGGTTGAAAGAATGGGAAGTTCCAAGCTTCTGATCGAGAGTCAGCAAGTTCTGCCAATTTTGTCTCTTGAAACGCTGCTGCAGGTTTGCCGCTGCACCGAGTGTAGTAGTGCCGTCGCCATGTATCGCATTCTGGTATTCCTTACTCAATGAATTGAGGTAATCGATGCCGAAGACCGTACGGTATTTCAACCCTTTCAATATATTGATCTCCGCATAAATATTT
>JACMKU010000037.1 GCA_014379965.1 Chitinophagaceae bacterium | reverse complement strand
GCCTTCTGAGCGGCCTTCACCCGTTCATTTTCACTCACCACGTGTGTCGCCCTTTGCAGTAATACCGGGTCATCGATGAGGTTTGCGTTTGCCTGTAATGTCTTCATGTCGATATCGCAGAGATGTTCAATTTCCAACTTTTGTTTGAGAAGCTTGAGTGCAGCGCGGCATTCGGCGAATCGTTCGTTGTACTTTGAATCCGCGAGAGTGCGCTGCTTATTGCTATTGATGATAGCTAGAATATAGTCACCCGTTTCGAAGGGGATATACTTGTATGCAAGCGTATCACAATTGAGGAGGATCGCCTTACTCTTCTTCCCCATAGCGACCGCGAACTGGTCCATGATCCCGCAATTCACGCCGATAAACTCATTCTCCACCTTCTTCGCCAATAATGCAATTTCAGGTTCGCTGATATTTTTATCAAACAAATTCTTTAATGCGAAAGCTGTCAATACTTCGATCGACGCTGAGGACGATAGTCCAGCACCTACAGGCAGGTCGCCATAGAATAGCATGTCCAGACCCGTTAAAGAGGTTCCCTCTTTTACAAATTCATTGATCACACCGAGCGGGTAGTTAAACCAATCCTTGCCTTTCTTCGTGTAAGATGTTTGCAAAGGCAGATCGGCCGTCTCCGGAAAGTCGAGCGAACGGAAGCGCAACACCTTGTCGCTGTTTTTCGCAATGGCAAGGTAGGTGCCAAGCGAAATGGCGCATGGCATTACCTCGCCACCATTGTAATCGATATGCTCCCCGATAAGGTTGATTCGACCTGGGCAGAAAAACACCTCCTGCGCACCGTGCTGAAATTGCTCCCTGAACTCTACTTCTAATGCTTCTTTCGTCATATTCCTATTTGAATAGGGAAGTTAGCCCTTCTATTAAATTCAAAACTCAGGTTCTGGAAAAATAGGCTAACTCGTCATCCAGATCGAGGAATGAATATTTCGCACCCAGTGCTTTTACATTCTCAAGCTGCTGCATCATAAACTGTCGATGCGCGGTTGAGTTCGGATGTAAAGCACGATGGTTCTTTGCGATTCTCAAGTGTTTTACTTCTTGCATTACATGCCTTGAAGTATCATCGATGCAATTGGCGGCGAACTTCTCCAGCACAAACTCAGTCGCCATATAATTCGGATGGGCGAGATCGATATCATAAAACCTGTAATCTCTCAATACATCGATCACTAATTCGTAAGCTGGGAAATAAAAGATCTTTTCAGATTTGTCTACCATGTGATGGACAGACTCGAGGAGGCGAGCCTTGCTGCGATTGTTCTCTACAACCCCATCCCTCAGATGCCTGACTGGACTCACCGTGAAAATGACGTTCAAATTTGGGTTGACTTCCATGAGCCGATTATGACAATCCTCCAGCATTGCTGTCGTCTCTTCAATCGTCAGCATATGTTTATTAAACCGATTACCTGGTGCGCGGTGACAATTGGCTACGCCAGCTGATGTTGGATCCGATGCTTCACTACGTCGATAAGAAAACGAGGATCCAAGTGTAACAATCAGCCAGGTAACCTTCCTTATGAAATTGCTGGCCTGTTGTTGCGATTCATTGATTTTTTGAAGCGCGCTCGAACGGTCCGTGTCTGAAAATCTGGAATGATGGTCCCAGCTATGCCACACTCCATTTAACTCAAATAAACTTTCAGCTGTATAGTTCCTGTTTTCTGCATAAGAAATCAAGCTCTTGGTCACACTGGCCGGATCGAACAGAATGCCATGAGGATTTTGCAAAATGTCGAATTTAGCAGCCTTCAATGCATTCCCAATATGCTCTGTAAAGCAGGAACCGACCAGTAGAATCTTATCAGCATAGGTGATGGGGTTCGGAAGCGTTTTGAGGTCTATGGCGGTCATGAAGTTCATGGGGGATGGTTGATTAGGTTGATTAGTTGCTTGGTTACTTAGGCCTGCTCCCTACTTTACTAATTATTAATTGGAGTAGGCCTGAATATCTCTCCAGCCAATCTTAAACTCTCCTCCAGGGCTTCATGGTTGATCGAGGTGGCAATACCGAGGGATTCGAAGCGACCGACCATTAATTCTGTACTCATGTTGCCGATCAGCTCATCATTCGCCATCGGGCATCCGCCGATTCCCTTCAATGCCCCATCAAAACGCCGGCACCCCGCTTTTACAGCAGCCTCCAGTTTTTCCTTCCACATAGTAGGTGCGGAATGTAGATGAACGCCGATTTCAGTTCCCGGTAGCGACTCGACAAGATAGCTGGTAATGTCCTTCACCTGTTCAGGTGATGCAAGGCCAACCGTGTCTGCCAGCGAGATGGTATCAATATCCATAGCCACCATCTTATTCACCCATTCAAACACAATCTCTTCATCGTAAGGATCCCCGTACGGATTGCCGAAGCCCATCGAAATATAGATGACCAACTCCTTTCTTGTCTTGATACACAGATTTTGTATTTCCTCTACCCTCTCAAGCGATCCTTCTATGGAAGAATTTGTATTTCGCTGTTGAAAAGTCTCGGACACCGAGAAGGGGAAACCGAGGAAGGATATCTCGTCAAAAACACTCGCCTCTTCCGCACCGCGATAATTGGCCACGATGGCTAGCAACTTCGTGTCGGTTTCGGCGCGCTTCAACTGTCGCACCACCGCTGCGGTATCGGCCATTTGGGGAATGGCCTTGGGTGAAACAAAACTTCCGAAATCGAGCGTATGAAACCCCACCTTCAGGAGTGAATTGAGGTACTCGACCTTTTTTTCGGTTGGGATAAATTGCTTCCATCCCTGCATGGCATCACGGGGACACTCGATTAGCTTTATGGGTATATGGTCCATGTGGGGACAAAGTTAATAAACGAGAAATGAGTTTTGGTGTGTTGGTTATGAGTTATGGGTGTGAGTTAGGGTTACTCTAAATCGATTTTTCATTACTACGTTGAATTTTGCTATACATGCTCAAAAAGACACCTCTGGGTAAAGCGACCTTCCAAAACCAAGTAACTCATTTGCTTCGCTTCGCTCGCAATGACGGCCTGTAACTCACGCAAGTGCAGTTTCCGCTCAAAAAAGGTCCGCGGAAAAACCTCCCGATCCCTTAATGTTGCGTTTCGTGCAAAAATAATATCTTAGCGCCTGCAACGGTATCAACCATATTTACTGTTCGGACTTAAACCAAAAAAACTGTATATGAGAAGAATCATTTTCCCTTTCGTTATTGTCCTCATCAGCACATATGCCTCTTTTGCACAAAACAGGTTCGCGATCAGTGCGGGAGCTACTATGTCGAATTTTTCTCAAAAAGATAATGACGAGAAAGTAGATGGCAATAAATTTAAGCCCGGCATCACTGTAGGTGTATCGCTCGATGTTCCTATGGAGAAACACGGTAGCTTCCAGCCAGGAGTTTTCCTTGTACAGAAAGGCTCCAAGAGCGAAACGGTGGATGGCTCCGATGTGACGAAAGTAGACACACGCCTTAACTATATCGAAGTACCTTTGAACGTTGTGTTCAGAATTCCATGCAGTAGTGGTCGCGTAGTACTCGGCGGCGGGCCGGCGGTAGGTTTTGCCCTATCTGGTAAGAGCAAGGTGGACGGAACAGGAACTGACCTCGAGTCAGACCTCAAGTTTGGAAGCAGCAGCAGGGACGCCGATCTCAACTTCATCGACTTTGGCATCAACGCTCTCGCAGGATATGAATTCTCAAGCGGTTTCTTCGTCAACGCCAGTTATACTCACGGCATCAACAACCTTATTCTAGATGCACCCGAGGGAAACAAGCTCTGGAATCGCGTGTTCGCGCTTCGTTTAGGATTTATGCTTGGAGGAAAGGCGAAGCCAGCAGCTAAGTGAGGGTTTGGTTGATTGGGATGATTGGGTTGATTAAGTTGATTAGTTTATAAATCTGAATATTGAAAAGGCGGTATCGATTAGATATCGCCTTTTCAATATTAGATAAGCCGCTCAAGCAACATTATCAACTCAATCAACCCAATCAACTTAATCAACTCAATCAATCCTACCCCCGCTGTCTCATCACCTCATACAACACCATTCCCGTCGCAACCGATACATTGAGTGATTCGAAGTCACCGGTCATGGGAATTTTTACTTTCTCATCACACGTCTTTAGCAACGCCGGATAAATGCCTTTCTCCTCACTTCCCATCACAATTGTACAAGGATCCTTAAGATCGCTTTCATGTACATTCTTGTTTGCATTCATGTCAGTGGCAACGACCCTGATTCCATTCATGCGCAATTCATCAACAGCCTTCATCAGGCTGTTTACGCGACAGACAGGAATCTTCTCGAGCGCACCTGCAGAAGTTAGTATCGCATCTTCGTTTAGTGCACCGATTCCTTTGTCAGGAATAATGATGGCATGTACGCCGCAACAATACGCGGTTCGGGCAATGCCCCCGATGTTCCGGATATCAGTGATCCCGTCAAGCATTAAAAACAAAGGCGTCTCTCCTTTTTCAACCACGAAGGAAATGACTTCCTGGAGATCATGGTACTGCACCTTGGCTATTTGCGCGACGCAACCCTCGTGACTGGTAATATTAAATCCATTGAGTTTCGCCTCTGGCACATAATTGATGGGCACGGCATTCTGAGTCGCCAGTCCCCTGATCTCCTGGATATCGGCTCCTTGTGCACGCGTATCTAGATAAATCCTGTCAAGTTGCTGCCCTGACCGCAAGGCATCGATGACAGCCTTCCTTCCAATGACAAGCGAACTCTTCTTCGGGCGATGGGTCTGTCTGAAATTTTTCACGTTATGAAATTAAGTTAGTGTTATCGTAACTCAGGCCTCTGCCTGGTTATTGTCAAGTTTTCCCTGTGATATCATCCACTTTAGTTTTTGAATTGCCACGAGAGAGATCGCATCCGTTATCGCACCTTGTTGCGCCATCTGCCACGCCGCTTCGAAGCTCATCTTCTTTACCACGAGTTGTTCTGTCTCCTCTGGCGTGGCGGCTCTTTGTTCGAGCCCCCGGGCTAGAAATATGTATCCATATTCATCCGTGACCGAGTTGGATAGATGTAGCTTGGTAATCTGGGTCCACTGTGATGCAACCAGCCCTGTCTCCTCCAATAATTCACGCTTGGCAGAACCAAGTGGATCGTCGGCATCTCCACCGCCCATGGGAATCTCCCAGCTATATTCATCTATAGTGAACCGGTATTGTCCAACCAG
Source organism: Chitinophagaceae bacterium (assembly GCA_014379965.1). Lineage (GTDB taxonomy): Bacteria > Bacteroidota > Bacteroidia > Chitinophagales > Chitinophagaceae > VBAT01. The sequence goes on along the minus strand of JACMKU010000037.1, from coordinate 7,747 downwards.
GTAAGTGTCTTGCACCTCATCGAGAACGATGATGCCTATCGCAACGTTCTTGAAATGCACTTTTCCATAAATTCCCTTTCCGCCATTCGGATTGATCACATCGTACTCGGTTAGAGTTATCCATTTATTTTCATAAACCGGGCGTTGCGCGAGTACCTGCCATGGGTTCTTTTCACTCATGCCTAAAAGTAAACAACTTTGGTTGATTGGTTGCTTAGTTGATTGGTTGCTTAGTGGCTAGATGACAGAGATAGCGTTAAACGAATGTGTCCACAAAAAGCCATTGATGAACATACTTATCACGGGAGTTATTTGCGGCTTTGCGCGAGACAAAAAAAAACCGCCCCGTTAATGACAGGGCGGTTATCTAAACTATTTCCAGATCGTTTTTATAAACCAAAAGCCTTCTTCACCTTATTTACATAATCAAGCTTCTCCCATGTGAAGAGCTCAACCTTCTTAGTAACCTTTTTCCCATCGGGGCTTGTGAATGTCTTTTCAACAAATTCAGGCTTGCGACCCATGTGCCCGTAAGCCGCTGTTTCGCTGTAGATAGGATTGCGGAGTTTTAAACGCTGCTCGATAAAGTAAGGACGCATGTCGAATACACCCTCTACGATTTTGCTTATCTCGCCGTCATTAAGTTCCACCTTTGCCGTTCCATAGGTGTTGACATTGATGCTGGTCGGTTTTGCTACACCAATCGCATATGATACCTGTACCAATACTTCGCTGCATAGACCAGCAGCTACCAGGTTCTTCGCAATGTGACGGGTAGCATAAGCAGCGCTACGGTCAACCTTACTTGGATCCTTTCCGCTAAAGGCGCCACCTCCGTGCGCACCCTTACCACCATATGTGTCAACGATGATCTTGCGACCAGTCAGTCCAGTATCACCGTGTGGTCCACCGATAACGAACTTACCTGTTGGATTGATGTGATACTTGATGTTATCATTGAAAAGCTTAGCGTATTTCTTGTACTTCGACTTGATACGTGGAATTAGAATGCTGATCACATCGCTTTTTATCTTTGCAAGCATTTTTGCCTCTGCATCAAAATCGTCGTGCTGCGTAGAGATTACGATAGCGTCGATACGAACAGGTTTATTGTTATCATCATACTCGAGTGTTACCTGGCTCTTCGCATCTGGACGTAGGTAAGGCATCTTCGAGTTCTTCTCACGACGGATAACCGCGAGTTCGATCAACAGGTTATGCGCGAGATCCAGTGCCAAAGGCATGTAATGCTCTGTCTCGTTGGTAGCATATCCAAACATCATTCCCTGGTCGCCGGCACCCTGCTCTTCTTTCTTCTTTTTGTCTACCCCTTGGTTGATATCAGAAGATTGTTCGTGAATGGCAGACAACACACCGCATGAACTGGCCTCGAACATGTATTCACTCTTGGTATAACCGATCTTGCGAATAACGCCACGGGCAATCTCCTGTACATCGAGGTAAGCCTTCGATTTTACTTCTCCGGCAAGTACCACCTGCCCGGTTGTTACCAATGTTTCGCAAGCAACCTTGGACTGGGAATCGAAAGCGAGAAAGTTGTCGATAAGCGCATCAGATATCTGGTCGGCTACTTTGTCCGGGTGGCCTTCAGAAACACTTTCAGAAGTAAAGAGGTAAGGCATAAATGATCTTGATTTTTTTTATGTGGTTAGTATATAAATTTAATCGGGTGCAAATATAGCACCCGATCTCATTAAATTATAAAAAAGCTATACACTAAAGTTTAGAGTAAATAATCCGTAGCCGCATCTTGCGCGGATTGGGGTCCAGCGGGTCTGTATTTCCATGTAATCTTACCCTTCCTTTAGCGACAGCTGGGTTAATGCTAACCAACTGGGTTGTCGCGGTCGAGGCAGGCGTAGGCCTATATTGATCAAGTGTATACAGGGGTGCAAACAGGCGTAGGTCGTATAAAGGCTCGGTGTCGTTGACCACATGCTGCACATACCTGGATAGGTTAAAACGCCAGGTCCTTACTACATTTCCGGCGCCATCCACGGCATTAATTGGAGCTATTCCAAAACTACCGAGATTTAGAGAGCCGCTTCCGTCAAACGCGAGATCGTATGGAATCATCAGGTATTTTGACAGGCTGGGATCATATGCATCAACATATAGATATGTTGGTGGAGGAAACGTAGAATCGCTGATGTGGTATGCTTGTTCTGCGATGAGTTCGGCGCGGTGCACGACGCGATTACTCAACCCAGCGAGGGCAGGTATCTTGATTGTCGCAAATGTGCCTGGTGTAGTCTGTATGTAGACGAAAGGATCCGGCGAAGCTCCTCCCTGTGCAGCGAGCACTGGCGTACCGCTGTAGTCGCGCTGGATGTAATTCGCAGCAGCCGAATTAGCATTCCCAGCGAATGTGAAATATGTCACCGTGGTATCCTTATCGGATGTGCCAAGGCCGTGGTAATAGTTGTAGTAAATCGCAAGCTTCGTATTCGCACCTCCCAGGTTGAAGCCCATGATGGCATTGCCACCGGACACGGATTGGATCGCGAATCCTTTGAACTTCGATCGGAACGTCGAATCGTTCGAATAGGCATTGTTTGGCCCCGACGATATTGTATCATAGTCGAGCAACCTTCTTCCAAACGTATTATTAAGTGTGATCCGCAATTGATTCTTAGTAGTGTCCCTGAAAGCCTTTACTGAATCATTGAGAGAGGACGGGGTGATGGTTGCTGATCCTAACAGATTTGAATAGGTAAATGAATTCTGGCGAATCAGGTATGCAGTATCGGCTTCAAATACGGTTGAAGGATCCAGCTCGTATACATTGAAGGTCTGGGGAACTGACGAATCACCGTACGTCTCTACATAGTCAAGCACGAGTACGATGGAATCGATGAAGATGCTATCCGCCTTATTCAGGAAAGTGTGTCGATAGAAAGCAGGCTTTAGTTCGAGGAACATGCGCGCATCAGTCTTTCCGAAGAATGGATCGTTAGTGATAAGACCAAGCCATTGTTCATCGGTAACGTTGGTACGTGTGGAATCATTGAGCAAAGGATTAGGACCATTGAAATCGAAGATTCCGTTATATGCTTCCACGGTAAGCGTGGTATCAAACGTATTGATATTATCGATTGGCGGAATCAGGCCTCCGCCTATTTCTGATGACTCGTTGATCTTTTTGCAGGAACTTAATAGAAGGACAATCCCGGATATTACCGATACAAAGGCTAGTGCCAGCTGTCTATTCTTCACAGATTAATTTTATTGGTGGGATTAGTAGTTTATTACTTGGCCGCAAGATCGCTATACAGTTGTAAATAGTCTGTTAAATCAGATTCAGGGTTGTAGAGGAGGGTCTTCTTTCCTCTCACCTTCGAAAACTCATCCACAAGCTTCTTGTCAACCTTCTCGGCGCCGAACGTGATGGCATCCGCATGTGTTGCTCCGCCCCGGAACATCGCCGTATTGTTCGCCTCTTTGAAAGCCTCGAGATCCTTTTCTTTCAAAGACGGATGTATGAGCGCTTTTGTAATAAAATCACTGCCAAGTTTTTCCTTGAATGTATTCTGCCCGACTGTAAAAACTACCTTGCTATGAGAAAATACAGGTTCTTTCTTATAGACAGTCTTGAGGTAAGCCGGAACTAGCCCAGTCATCCAGCCACTGCAATGAATAATGTCTGGAGGCCAGCCGAATTTCTTCACCGTCTCCAATGCGCCTTTACAGAAAAATATCGCGCGAAGGCCATTATCATCATACCACTTCTCATTCTCGTCATGGAATATGTACTTTCTCTTAAATAGATCCTCATTCTCCAGGAAGTATACCTGCAGGCGTGCACTGGGTAGTGAAGCCACCTTAATCTGCAGTGGCATATCGTCATTATCTACCGAAACATTGATCCCGGACAAACGCACTACTTCATGAAGTCGGTGACGGCGTTCATTGATGCTTCCAAACCTTGGCATAATGCAACGGACTTCGAATCCATTGTCATTTGCTTTAATAGCCAGTTTGTTTACGATCTCTGAAAATTCCGTCAGCTCCAGGTAGGGCGACATTTCGTTGGCAATAAATAGAATTCTTTTTTTTGCTGACATGCTGTCCCGTTTATGTTCTTTTTTTAAAAGAGGCTGCGAAGGTACTATTTTATACTGATTTATGATGAATAGCTAAGTTTGCAGCTGATTCAACCAACCTTCCCGATTTTATGATCATTTTCAAGAAAACTGAGGATCTGCGCTCATACCTAGCAGGAAAAAAAGCCAAAAATGCGCAGGTAGGCTTCATTCCTACCATGGGTGCCCTCCACGCGGGCCATCTTTCCCTGGTGGAAAAAAGCCGTAAGGACAGTTCCATCACGGTCTGCAGCATATTCGTTAATCCTACCCAGTTTAATGATCCAAAGGATTTTGAAAAATACCCCAGTACGATTGAGGGAGACATCACCCAGCTTGAAGCGGTGGGCTGCGAAGCTCTCTTCCTTCCTTCCACCAGGGAAATCTATGGAGATGATACTGGAACCGAACCACACTTCGAGATTGGATATCTCGAACATATTCTCGAGGGGAAGTACAGGCCCGGGCACTTCCAGGGAGTTTGCCAGGTGATGAGCCTCCTTCTGGATATCGTGCAGCCTGACCGGTTATACCTGGGACAAAAAGATTACCAGCAGTGCATGGTCATTGACAGACTTGTCGAATTACTAGGCATGCGCGAGACCAGGGTGATGATCGCTCCTACCCTTCGTGAGGCCGATGGACTAGCTATGAGCAGCCGCAACATACGATTGAATAAGGAGGAGCGCGCAAAGGCGCCTGCGATTTACGAATCGTTACTATATATAAAAGAACATTTAGAAAAGGGCGAAACATCGTCGGTGGAGAATCAGGCGAGGACCAAACTTGATCAACGAGGTTTCCGTACAGACTACATCGAGATCGCCGATGCCGAGACCCTGCAGTCCGTGGAGGTTTGGGATGGCAAGAGGAAACTGGTTATAGTTGCGGCGAGTTTTCTCGGGGAGGTGAGGTTGATTGATAACCTGATTGTGTGAACTACGTTTAACGTTTAAGGGTTTAACGTTTAACGTTCTTTAGGTTGGATTTTCCAGACAGTATAGAACGGTAAGGTGGTTCGAGCTCATGAACGTTAAACGTTAAACGTTAAACCCTTAAACTATTAAGACCTCAAACCACTTCCCACAGAAACCCTTATTTTCGGACTAATGAACAAACGCCTTCGTACCATACTTCAATACACTTTCTTTTTTTCACTCGGCTTCCTATTCGTCTGGCTGTCTATAAAGGATATTGGTATGAAGGAGAGGTCGCAGATCCGGTTTGCTCTTCAGAACGCAAGATATTATCTCGCTATCCCGGTCTTCATGATTCTTTTACTTAGTCACTATACGAGAGCGCTTCGCTGGCGACTCCTGATCGAGTCGCTTGGATATAAACCCGGTAGGGCCAATACTTTTTTTGCCGTGATGATCGGGTATCTCGTAAACCAGGCCGTGATCCGGCTCGGGGAAGTCTTGAAGTGTACTATACTCGCTCGCTATGAGAAGGTGCCTGCGGAGAAACTAGTAGGAACAATCATACTCGAACGTCTCGTCGATGCACTCACCCTGTTGACCATATTCGCGATAACGATCATCATTCAACCGGGATTATATCAGAAGTTCGTTGACACGGTTATAAATGATCCGAACAAGTCGGACTCGGAGAAGATATCGGGAACGGTGCTTCTGTTGATCATGGTAGGAATCGCAGCGCTGGCGATTGCGTTGTGGATGATCATCAAGAAGAAAAATTTCCGAGACCTGCTCACGTTATTCAAACTAATTGTATTTCGTGTATGGGAGGGCGTTAGTGCGATCCGACACCTGAAAAGAAAAACGCTATTCATCTTTTACACAATACTTCTCTGGGGCCTCTACCTGCTCGCTGGGTATATTGGTTTCTTTGCGCTGCGTGAGACCAGCGACTACGGCATCAAAGAGGCTTTTACGGTACTGTCTGCAGGGAGCATCGGGATGACGATCACTCCCGGGGGCATCGGTGGCTATGCGTTTTTCCTCGAGAAGACGATGATGATATATGGCCTCAACCGGGGTGTGGCCTCAGCCTTTGGATGGCTGCTCTGGTTGTCTAACACCGCTGTCATCGTTGTTGGCGGTTTGCTTAGCTTTGCTGCGCTGCCCTGGTATAATAAAAAGAAATTGCAGCAGTCTGCATTATAAAACCCATTGATGAAACAGGCAGATGCGATACCTTTTAAGATTCTCTCTTCCCCCCAGGTAGCAATGCGTGCAAAGCAATGGCGTGTGAATGATAAGAAGATAGTTTTTACCAATGGCGTCTTCGATATCCTTCATGCGGGTCATATCGCTTCGCTCTCACAAGCCGCGAAGGAGGCCGACTATCTCGTTGTGGGGTTAAATGCGGATCAATCCGTTAAACGATTAAAGGGGAATAGTCGACCGGTCAATCCACAGGACGCACGGGCACTGGTGATAGCATCATTATTGATCGTTGACGCAGTAGTAATATTCGAGGAGGACACACCATTGGAATTGATCAAGCTCATAATGCCCGATGTGATCGTCAAAGGCGGGGACTACACGATCGACCAGATAGTCGGCGCAAAGGAAGTGATGGCCGCCGGCGGCAGGGTGGTTATTAATCCCATCCTAAATGGCTTCTCGACCACTGGGCTGATCGACCAGATCCGGAAAGGTTAATTTTATATAGAATCGAAGAAGAATTGAATTGTTATGAGTCATGAAAAACGTAAGACGATTGCAAGAGATATTAGTTGGCTATCTTTCAACGCCCGCGTATTGCAGGAGGCGGCAGATCCTGCCGTGCCCCTGAAGGAGCGCATTCGTTTCCTGGGAATTTTCTCCAACAACTTAGATGAGTTTTTTCGCGTGCGTGTGGCGACCCTAAAGCGCATGATACAATTCGGCACCAAGGCGAACATGCACATGGAGATCGATCCGCAGTTGATATTGGATGAGATCCAGATGATCGTACTCAATCAACAGAGCGAGTTCAACAGGATATGGGAGGATGTGCTCACGAAGCTCAATGAGCAGAAAATATTTCTTCGTACGGAGAGAGAACTCACGCCGCAGCAACAGGAATTTGTATTCCGCTATTTCGACGAGGAGGTGAGCCCTAATATCATTCCGCTGATGATTGAGAACATCCCGGATTTTCCAAACCTCCGCGACAAGTCGGTCTATCTCGCCGTTGTGATGTGGAAGAGCGAGAGCGCGCTAAGCCGGAAGTACGCACTTATAGAAGTGCCCAGCCGCGTGCTCGGGCGATTCCTGATCTTACCCTCTCCCGATGATGAACATCACATCATGCTACTCGAGGATGTCATCCGTTTCAACCTCCCCGAGATATTTTACTTCTTCGGGTACGACAAATACCAATCACACATTTTCAAGGTCACGCGCGACGCGGAAATTGATATCGACAATGATATCTCTACCAATATCATTCAACGAATTGAGAAAGGGTTGCGTAACCGCAGAAAGGGTAAACCCGTTCGCTTCGTCTACGACCGCGAGATGGACCCGGGTCTGCTGGAATACCTCATTCGGAGACTTCACCTAACGAAGCGCGATAACCTGATACCCGGAGGAAGGATTCACAACTTCCGCCACTTCATGGATTTTCCAGAGCAGGTTTTTGAGGAGAAAAGAACTCGTAAGAAGCCATTTGACCATCCTGCCCTGCTTGAGCAT
>JACMKU010000036.1 GCA_014379965.1 Chitinophagaceae bacterium | reverse complement strand
CTAATATCGCTAACCTCAGCAACAAGGAAATTTCTGAGATGAAATTCCACCAGGGGTATTCTTATTTTACTTTACAGAAGTTCGCACAAGCTAAACCGCTTTTCAATACCGTGCGTACCATGAAGGATGACCCTAATTACACCGACGCGAATTACTATTATGGATTTCTATCCTTCCGCGATCGCCAGTACACCGAGGCGCTCGAAAGTTTCAAGATCGTGGAGAATGAGAAGGAATATGCCACGGTCGTACCTTACTACATTGCCCAGATCTATTATATCCAGGGAAAGAAAGACGATGCACTTGCTTACGCCGAGAATAAAATAAAGACGGGGCAGTCGCAGTATTATGATCTCGAGTTGAAGCAAATGATAGGGCATGCCTATTTCGAGCGTAAGGAATATGCCAAGGCATTGCCTTACCTCGAAGACTATGTCAACCGTTCTACAAAGGTTAGGCGCGAGGATCTTTATGAGCTTTCCTATTCTTATTATAAGGCAAATAACCTTTCGAAGGCTATCGAGGGTTTCAAGCAACTTAGTGGTAAAGAAGATTCGCTCAGCCAGAGCGCAATGTATCTCCTTGGGGACGCCTACTTGCGAACCAATCAGAAATCCAATGCCCGAAATGCATTCCTTTTTTGCGCTGCCAACAGCAGCGACAAATTGCAGCAGGAGATTTCCCGTTACCAGTACGCGAAGCTTTCCTATGAACTGGGATACCAGGACGAGGCATTGAATAGCCTGAAGTCGTTTCTTACCGATTACCCAACGTCTAAGTACAACGAGGAGGCCAAGGACCTATTAGTCGGCGTTCTTACCAATACGAATAATTACAGGGAGGCGCTTGAATTGCTCGATGAGATGGCGAGCCCATCCGCAAATGCGAAACGGCTGTACCCTCGGATATTATATGGTCGTGCAACGGAGCTCATCAACGATGGGAGGCTCGCAGAAGCAGAGACGCTGATTGATAAAGCCCTTAAGGATCCTAACAATTCGTCAGTACTTGGTTTGTTGAGCTTCTGGAAAGGGGAGTTGGCCTACCGTAACAACCGCCTTGACGATGCAATTAAATATTACAACGCATACGTAAGTGCCGGCTCTCCTTTGAGCGGCGAGGCGAATGCCAATAACGCCAGGTATAATCTTGGTTACAGCTACCTCCGTAAAGAAAATTATGCTGCCGCACTCAGCTTCTTCGAGCCGCTGGCGAGGAATCCTGCACTTAACTCGGACGAGTTGACGCAGGATGCCTACATACGCACGGCGGATACTTATTTCATGGAAAGAAATTATACCAAGGCGAAGAGCATGTATGACAACGTGGTCAAGTTCTCATGGCCCGCCGAAGACTATGCAACATTTCAAAATGCAATGATTTCCGGCATCAAGAGTACGAAGGATAAGATCAGTTTGCTCAACACCATGATCCGCAAGTTTCCCACCTCATCCCTCGTGACGGATGCCAACATGGAGATTGCAAATACCTACATGTCGGACGAGAAGTTCGCCGAGGCATTGCCTTACCTGAATAATGTGATCAAGGGTAGTGGAAATGCAAGCCTGAAGCCACAGTCGTACCTGAAACTTGGCATCTCTTATTATAATCTGAAGAATAATACGGAGGCGCTCAAGCAATACAGGACGTTGCTCGCACAATACCCTAATTCGCCCGAGGCGGAAGATGCATTGGAAAACGTGAAGACCATCTACATCGAGGATGGAGGGCCGGATGAGTATGCTGCATTCATGCGCCAGGCAGGTCGCCCCATTAGCATAAGTACGGAAGATTCGTTGACCTATTCAGCCGCACAGGCTCAATTTGAAAACGGAAATACGAATGCAGCTCTCGGAGCCTTCAACTCCTATCTTCAGAAATTCCCCGATGGGGTGTATGCCATCGATGCCAGCTTCTATAAAGGTGAAATCTATGCGGGCAAGAAGGACTGGAATAATGCACTCATAGGATATGAAGATGTAGCGGCAAATGCACCCAATAAATTTGCGGAGAAGGCTATCCTTGCCGCAGCCCGCATCAATTTCTTCGAATTGAAAAACTACGCAAAGGCGGAAACTTATTATACTCAGTTGAACCAGATCACGTCGAGCCAGGAAGATAAACTCGAAGCGATGCGTGGACTTTTGCGTAGCCAGTATCAACAACAAAAATGGACCGAGGCCTCGTCAATCGGTAAAGACCTGGTTGCAGCAAAGGGAAGTAGTTCGGACGACAAGGCATTAGCAAATATGGCCATCGCCAAGTCTTTCCAGGTTGAAGGAAAGCATGACCTCGCACTTGCTAACTTCAAATCGGTGATACAGCTGAACAAGGCGGCATTAGCAGCTGAAGCAAGGTACGAGATAGCCAATTCCTGGTTCTCTCTTAACAAACTCGGAGATGCCGAGAAGGCTGCCTTCGAAACAATCAACAAGTCGGGATCATACGAGTATTGGGTCACCAAGGCCTATATTCTCCTCGGCGATATCTATTTCACACAAAAGGATTATTTCAATGCGAAGGCCACCTTCCAAAGCATTGTCGACAATAGTATCAACGCAGAATTGAAGACCGAGGCACAGGCGAAATTGACTAGGGTGACAGAGGAAGAGAGTAAAAGTAGCAAGGTCAGCGGCCAATAATTACCAGGCATTGTAAATGAAAAAGAATAAACTCCCCTACATGGAAAAGCAATGGTATAGAATACTTCTCACAGGATCGATAGTCCTGGTGGCCGGTTATTCTGTGCAGGCCCAGAAAGATTCTACCAAGAGATCTGTGGAGATCACCTCTGCGTTCAAACCCGTTCTGAGAGAATCTGCCAAGATCAATTTTAATGCCTCTCCTCCAACGGCCGATACGGCGAAGCCAAGGCTGCAGTATGATATTCCAAATCCCAATTTACTATTCGCCTATCAGCCTGGTTCCCTGAAACCGCTGGCGTTGCAGGTGGATTCCATTGCAAGGTGGGATAACCATAATTATATCAAAGCTGGTTTCGGTAGTCTCAAGACTCCATATGTGCAGGCGGGATTTTCATTTGGTGACGGCAATACAGCAGGAATAAATATATATGCGAAGCATGTAGCTTCCGAAGGAAAACGTGACTTCCAGGATTTCACCAACACCCAGGTTCGCTTAAGTGGTTTTTATAAGACCGCAAAGAATCTAGAATGGACGGGAAGCTTGGGCATGCGTTCGGATAAGACTTATAAGTATGGGTATCAGCCGGAGTCACTATCGTTCCCAAACGACTCTTTGCGGGTGAACTTCCAGACTTTCTCCGGCCGCGTGGGGGTACGCAACATAAATAAGACGGAGTTCGGCCTCAGCTATGCGCCATCGATTCGTATTGACGTGTTCAGCGATCAATTGAAGAATAGTGAAAGCAATACAGTGGTGAACCTCCCACTTGAGAAGAAGATCGGGAAAGATTTTGCAGTGCAACTCGGTCTGACGTTCGATTTGACTCGTCTTTCCCCGAAGGAGAAGGCCGCCATCAATAATACGATGTACTACCTGTCACCCTCCGTACTTTACAAAAGTGCCAAGATCAATATACAGGCCGGTATCAGACCGTCATGGGACAACAAGAGTTTCAAGATGTTTCCAAATATCCTTGCAGACGTCGGTACAGATGACCAGAGATTCACTTTCCAGGCGGGCTGGACAGGATACTTAAGAAAGACTTCTTATCAATATCTCGCATCACAAAACCCGTGGTTGTGGATGCCAGGAACACTCCAGAATACAAGGATCGAAGAAAGGTTTGCAGGGTTTAAAGGCTCAGTAGGAGACCACTTCAGCTATAGCGCTAAGGTCGCTTTCAATAAACTAAACAATCAGCCGCTTTTCATTAATGACACGTCCGCGAGTGGCGATGGTAAATCATTTCGTGTTGTCAACGAAAGACAAGTTAACGTGCTAAACTTTGGTGGCGAGCTAGGCTACAACGTAGAAGAGAAATTCTCAGTCATCACAAGCCTTAGCTTCAACCAGTACACGGGATTAAAAGACAATCAGAAGGCGTGGGGACTGTTGCCGCTGGAGTTGAACACGGCCTTGCGGCTACAAGTCATCAAAGACCTCTGGTTAAAGGGTGATCTCTTCGCATGGAGTGGACCGCAATACCTGAAAAAGGACGGATCAAATGGTAAACTTAAAGGGGCGTTTGACCTGAATGCGGGTCTCGAATTCAAGATTACCAAGAATATCAATTTGTGGACTCAGTTCAACAACATCCTCAATAAGGAATACCAGCGCTGGAACCAATACCCGGTTTATGGATTCAACTTTGTCGGCGGAATCGTATTTTCGTTCGACCAAAAGAATTAAGATGTATCGAGAACTGTATGACTATCTAATACTTCATAAGCAATTAAATATTCCTGGTGTTGGCTTATTTGCAATTGAAAGAAAGCCATCCCAAACAGATATTACACAGAGGATCATTTCATCTCCCGCATATACTATCACTATGCAGGCCACCTCGGCGCCACCTGCCAAGAGATTCTTCAATTGGTTATCTGAAAGACTCGAACTTTCTTACCCGGATACAATTGTCCAATATAATGGTTTCGCTATCGAACTCCGGAATCGAATCCTTTCGGGCACCAAGGTTAATTGGAAAGAAGTGGGTGTGCTGAGTAGGGGAATGGGAGGGGAGATAAAATTCGATTCCCAATTCAAGGAAAGATCCATCGACCAACCAATAACGGCAGTAAGGGTCATTCGTGACAAGGCTGTCCATTCCGTAAGGGTGGGCGAGCAACACAAGACTTCACGGGAAATGACCGAGTGGCTACAACCCGTCGTAAGATCTACATCCAGATGGTGGGTGCCTGCGACAATCGTCGGTGCATTGCTTTTTATTATCATCGTATTTTATTTTATTCAAAATGGCTTTCATCTTTCTTCGACTGCCAATCAGGGCAATCTCACACCTTCACAAGAGAACGCAACTCACAGGATTATTAACTCAGAATGATCACTCCCGTTTCAGTGATTTGAACTTATTTTGCACGAAACAAAATTGAAACCTGACCCCTGTACTGAGGGATCGGGAACATTAGCTATGGGTACTACGGTTCACTACTCTGCATGCCCGGTTTGCGCATCGGTTGATATCAGGAACGTGATGGACGTTAAGGACAATTCAGTCAGTGGCGAAATGTTTAAAGTGGCGGAGTGTGGCCAGTGCGCCCTTAGGTTTACGCAGGATGTCCCGAGTGAGTCTGCTATAGGCCGATATTATAAGTCTGAAGATTACATCTCCCACTCCAATACCTCGAAAGGAATTATCAACAGGATTTACCAGTTGGTTCGCAAACGTACGATGGCTTCGAAGAGGCAACTGGTAGAAAGGATGACAGGAAGAAACAAGGGCAAAATGCTGGATCTCGGTAGTGGTATCGGAAGCTTCGTAAACGAAATGAGACAACACGGATGGGAGGCGAGGGGCCTTGAACCGGATCCTGGAGCCAGGGCGAATGCAAAAGAGCAATACTCAATAGAACTTGAAGACACCGGCGCATTTAAAACGCTTATTCCAGGTAGTTTCGATGCGGTCACCATGTGGCACGTATTAGAACATGTTCACGACCTTCATGGGTACATAAAGCAATTGCGCACTATCATTCGTGAAGATGGCAAACTCCTTATTGCAGTTCCTAATTATACCTCGGCAGACGCGAACGTGTATGGTGAATTCTGGGCGGCCTATGATGTGCCCCGACATCTATATCATTTCTCTCCTAAGTCAATCCAGGTGCTGATGGAAAAAAATGACATGAAGGTCGATCGGTATGTGCCCATGTGGTATGATCCATTCTATATTTCATTGTTGAGTAGTAAGTATCGAAATGGGAGGACAAATTGGCTGGGAGCGGGATGGAATGCGGCGAGGTCGACGATGAAAGCGATGGGGGACAGGAGACGGAGTAGCTCGATAATTTATGTTTGTTCTAAAAGGAATTAGGAATTGGTAATTGGGAAACAGTCCGAAGTCGTTGATCTAAGAAAAGAAATTTCTCCTTGAAACCCGATTCCTGATTCCCGATTACTTATAGCTTTGCGCCTTCGCGGCTCTGCGTGAATCTACTTGCTAAATTGAACCTCATACAACTCTGGCCACAGTTTTCCAGTCACATAAATCTTCTTCGTCTGTGGATCGTAAGCAATACCATTGAGAAAGTCTACATAGGAATGGTTTGTTTTAACTCTATTGAAAATATCACTCAGGTCTGATTTTCCGACCACTTCGCCGTTGGAAGGATCGATCTTAAGTACATAGGACGATTGCCATTGGTTGGCATAAATGAAACCATCAATATATTCGAGCTCGTTGATGTTGGCTACGAGACCGCCCGATTCTGATACCGCCTGGGTTCGCAATAACTTAAAAGTCCCGGGTTGATAGAAGTAAAGGTTACTGGTGCCGTCACTCGCAATGATCTGGGTGCCGTCGGTCGTCATTCCCCAGCCTTCCGGACTGGCAAACGTAAAAGTCCCAAGCCTGCGGAAGTCCTTCACGGAATACATAAATCCAATCTTTTCCTGGTATGTCAACTGGTAAATAGTGTCATTTACTATAACAATTCCTTCCCCGAAATACTGGCTCTCCAGGGGCAAACTGCGGATTGCCTTGCCTGTCTTGAGGTCGATCTGCATGATCTTGGACTTTCCCTGCAAACCAGTACTCTCGTATAGGTCTCCCTTATATACAAGGAGGCCTTCTGTAAATGAGGACGTGTCGTGGGGGTATGTGTTGATGACGGAGTAGGTAATGATAGCAGGTCCTTTAGGTAAATCGGTAGCGGGAGCGTCATTATCATTGTTACATGAGACTATCAAAATGACCAGCAGTAAAGCGAAAATCGGCTTCATTAAAAACTTTTTACAAAAATAAGTAATGGTGAAACGCAATGCTGTTAAACGTTTCGTCAGCAATAGGAAAAATACGATACAAATTTGTTATGCAGCATTGAATAAATCGTTTATATTTGAATCAGCTTACAAACTCCACCTGGTAAGCTCCCTATTAATCGTATCCCTGGATCGCCTCTATTTTAAAAAAATCCCTTTATCATTTTTCCAATTCCGCTTGAATGCCCTTTACAGGCAGGCTTTGCTGTAAGGCATTGTTGAATTTTAATGATCTGGGAACTATGCGGACTTATTTTTTACTGGTAGGGATACTGGTGTTTTCGATTGGACAGGCATTGGCACAACGGGCATGCTTCACTGCAGACTATCAGCAGCGCACGCTTCATATGGACCCGAACTTCGCGGGCAACGTGGAGAGAATCGAGGCGTTCATACAGCGACAATTAAATCAAACGAATTCAACTAACGGAGCACGATTACAGGAATCTGTGATCAAGATACCCGTGGTTGTACACATTCTTTATCACCTACCTGGTGAGAATATCAGCGATCAACGAGTACATCAGCAACTCGAAATGCTCAACAAGTGTTTTCGTAGAACGGGCAGTGATACGGCTAACACCCCTTCGATATTCATGTCCATTGCGGCCGATACCGAAATTGAATTTCAACTGGCAACATCTGATCCTCGTAAAAGAAGTACTACCGGTATTCTTCATAAATACACGGCCATGAGTGAATGGGAGGCAAATGATGACATGAAGTTCTCCGTCAACACAGGCGACGATGCATGGGATCCACAGAGCTACCTGAATATCTGGGTCGTTAACCTGAGGAGAACAGCGGGATATGCCACTGCCCCTGGTGGATCATCAGAAACGGATGGCGTAGTGATTGATTACACGGTAATGGGAACGAATACCATTCCTGGCTACGAAATGGGAAAGACAGCTGTCCACGAGATAGGACACTGGCTAGGCCTTCGTCATCTCTGGGGCGATGAGTATTGTGGTGATGACCTTGTTTTCGATACGCCGAAGCAGGCGAATTTCACTGCGGGATGCCCATCTGGCACAAGGATCTCTTGCGGAAACTCACCGCATGGCGATATGTACATGAATTACATGGATTATACGAATGATGCATGCAACAACCTGTTTACGGAAGGACAAAAGATCAGGATGCGCACTCTGTTTACTCCTGGTGGTGCACGATATTCGTTATTATCATCCAAGGGCCTCGATGCTCCGCTCATAGTCGAAATACCATTGCCTGAGGAAGCACCCAAATGGCTCCATCCTCAACTATACCCAAACCCCGCGCGCGATGAGTTGACGCTGGATATCGCATATGATATAAGATGGATCGGTAAAATAATCACCATCATGAATGCGAATGGACAGGTGGTATTGCAACTTCAGATAACTTCCAGGATACAGGTGATTGATGTCAGTAGGTTGCGTTCGGGTCTGTACTTCCTGTCGGCCAAGAAGGAAGATGGAAAGACGATAAAGCAAAAATTCATTAAGCTCTAAGCGGCGTTTAACGTTTAAGGGTTTAACGTTTAACGTTCTTCCTATCGAAGTTGCGGGATATAACCGCGCATAACGATTTCAGGAATATTTTATTTCGCTAGCAAGTGTCGAATATCAGAACGTTAAACCCTTAAACGTTAAACGTTAAAAGGAACCACTCATTTCAGAACGTCTCCCAAGAACGCCTTCATATCATTCCACGAAGCCGTATCAGCCGCGCCATTATAAGCAACTGGAATATTAAACTTCTTACCCGTTTCTGTAGCAGCAGGATTAGTAAAGGCGTGCGTTGCACCTGGATAGCTCTTGAATGTATATTTAGCGCCGATGGAGTCCATTTGTTTCTTGAACTGATCAACCTGCGCTTGCGGTACCATTGGATCGGCCTCGCCATGACAGACGAGAATGTTGGCCTTTAGCAGATCTTTATTTGCTGGCGTTCCAATCAGGCCTCCATGAAAGCTTACCACACCATCAAGGTTTTCACCCAGCCTGGCTACGTTCAAAGCCATACCACCGCCGAAACAGTATCCTATTGCGGCGATCTTGCTGGTATCGGCCTGGCTGTAGGTCATAATTTTGGCAACAGCGGCATCGAAGCGGGCCTTGGCCATCGCGGCATTGTTATAGAATGGGCCTGCGAGTTTCATCGCGCTGTCGGGGTTATCGGCTGTCTTTCCATTTCCAAACATATCTATCGCCATGGCGATGTAACCAAGATCTGCCAGTTGTTTCGCCCGCATTCTTGGATATTCCGTAAGTCCCCACCATTCATGCACCACAAGAACGATGGGTAGTTTACCGGTCTTGGTCGAATCATAAACAACATACCCATTCATGGTAACGCCATCGCCAGTATAGGTGATATTTTCTTCCTTTATTCCTTTCGCCGCATCGGCAGGAATTTCTGTCTTATCTCCATCATGACACGATGTAAGGCCAAAAGCAACCACTGCCAGGCAAATACCGATAAAAAGCGGGGGTCTCATAATTATAAATTTTGATTGGATGAATTAGGATCGCTAAAGGTCAGTAAATCTTTGTTCGCAGTAAAATTTTTTCATTTAAGTCTACTTTTTAAATCACGATTGAATATATTTAAGCATAAATACCAACCAACATGAAGAATACTCTCACCGTAATATCAATCATGACTTTTGCTTTCCTATTGTACAATTGCACAGGCACGAAGAAGGCTACAGCCGCGGCACCAGTTTTATCTACCTGGAATTCGAACGTGCAGACTGTTATAATGGCAAATTGTTCACCCTGCCATATACCTGTAAAAGGTGGGAACAAGAAAGCATACGATAATTATGCAAATACCAAGTCCGATATCGATGAGATCATCCGCAGGATCGAACTGAACCCGACAGATAGGGGATTCATGCCTTTCAAGCACCCTAAATTAAGTGATAGCACTATCGCTGTATTTAAACAATGGAAGACAGATGGCCTGATTGAAAACTAAAACTCAAACTCAATCGGCAAGAAACCATGTGCCGGTATCGTCTTTTGAATAGGACATACCATTGCTCATGACGTGGATTTCCCGACCGTGTTTCTCACTAAACTTGTTCTCCTTTTCATATACCCTGATGCCATTATTCTCGCGGGTAAGGTAGAGTATCAGTGCATGCAGGCTGGGCGGAACATCATGAAGCCATTCTCCTTCGCTTTCTTTTACAAATGCCTGGCTCATGGAAGTATATTTATTAAAGTAATTAAGGGCATGGGTCGCAAATACGGGTTGAACAAGCTGTCCAACCCGTACCCAAACTAGGATCTTCGATGATCAGCAGCTGCCGAGCAGCCAATAGATCACGGCGAAAGCCACTACAAAACCAAGACATCCTCCACCAAGTTTCCACGCTCCCCAACCTGCGATTAAAGTCCTAAGCCAATTTTGCATAATAAATGGTTTATTGTGTAATTGGAATTGACTGGTACACATAATGTGCCAGTGTCGCGATGGCCGCTGGGTATGAGTTATCGGTTAAAAGTTACGGGTGATGGTTTTCGAGTTGTAGACTATTCTCAACATGTTTAGGGGTATATTACTTCTTCCAGGTCGAGTACCTGGTGAAGATGATGACGGAGGTGTTTTACATAGTCGTCAGCTAGCCATCCGATTGTTGCGTCCTGTTGGGTATGGCAGTTGCGCTCGGCCATATCAGGTGGCATGTTGCGAAGAATGGTAACGATCTGTCTGTTAAGTGCACGCCATAGTTGTAGTATCTCTGTTGTATCATAACGCTGATAGTTGGATATCTCCACCCATTTGTCCTGGTTGTAGACGATGTAGGGATTTTCCTCGTATTGCGCCACTATGAATCGGCGGATATTGTTTTGAGCCGAGTCCACGAGGTGTCCTAGAATCTCTTTTTTGCTCCATCGTGTCGGAGAGGGCTTATCGCTCATTTCCGATTCAGGGATTGATTGAAGCGCCGCATGATGCTGTTCAACGATTGCTTCAAGGTTGTTTGCTATGGATTGCATAATGTCTTGGTTTAGATCAAATCTAAAAACTATTAATAATTACTCTTTGTCAATTCCCGGCTATTCTCCCGGACCGGGTAGAAAAAAATGCGGCGAAGTGCAAAAAGAATCATCAAGGTGTTATAATTTAGTCTTTTATTTCTCTAAATAACGCTGCCATGATACGAGTAAAGGAAATTTTGAATAAAAAAAGAAGGCCAACGAATGTAGTGAGGCCTGGTGATCTCGTCATTGACGCCCTTGTACTGCTCAACTCAGTAAATCTTAGTTATCTTATCGTAATGGAAGGTGATCAATACAAAGGAATCTTCTGCGAAAGGGACTATTGCCGGAACGTTATCCTCAAAGGCCGCTCGAGTAAGACTTCTACAGTTGAAGAAGTCATGACTACAGATCTCCCGGTCGTCGAAGCTTCCGACACCGCGGAGTATTGCATGCATACTATGAACCAGCACAAGACTCGATATTTGTTAGCCCTGAATGATGCAGGTTTCGCCGGGATCGTCACTATCCACGACCTTCTTCGCCAGGTACTCAGCAACAGGGAGGATGTATTCGATCATTCCCTAGCGGAGAGTCTGATTGCGCAGGAGGAGGGGGATAAGATTTTTTGAAGACAACTACAAATAACTAAGCCACCACTCCCGGTGGCTTCTTTTATACTGGTCATACTTCTTACAAAGGAAGTAGAGAATGACGATCAACACCGCCCACACCGCGTAGGCTACACCGAGTGAGAAGCCATAGCCCTTCAATTTTGGCTCAAAAGCCACCCAGACAGTCAAGACCATGTCGTACGGCTTGTGACCGCATAGGTAGGTCGCAAACATCGCCGCAAGGTGTATGAGGTAGAGGTGCACGAGATAGTAGAACATTGGAACACGACCGATCACCTTTATTCTTTCGGAGAGCCATGACCTGCTGTTCTCGGTCAAGGCGAGAATGATAAGACCCGGCCCGAGCGTCATGAGTATATAGAGCAATGAGGGTGGATACTTCGATACGTTGAGAAATGACAGGAAAGTAAAATGTGATGAAGACTGGGTCTCCCATGGTGAAGGATCTCCATAGATGTTGATAAACCTGATAACGATAAACAGCGCTATCGCCGCCGAACCTAGTACAAGCAATATTTTTTTTCTTTTATCGGGCGACACTGACCCTTCGTATAATTTTCCAAGACAATATCCCAGTGCCATGACACCAATCCAGGGAATAATGGGATATCCGACAAATACAGTGACATCAGTATACTGGAAGAAATTTGATTTATGAAAGAGCGACCATAGTACGGCATCTATTCCGCTCCCCGGCACATCGACTGGATCGAGCAGGTTGTGACCGAAGACCATCAATAAACCGATGCCAATGATCCACGGCAGAGGCAGGTAGATCAAGCCTGCCAGCACTACCATGCTAAATCCAAGAGCCCAGATCACGAGGAAGTCAATGGAAGGAGGGGGGAAATTAAAATACCAACCGAAGTTTACTACGGTAAACTCGAGAATGATCAGCCAGATTCCGCGAGTGAACAGAAATCGAGACAATGCTTTCTTTCCCTTTCTCATTCCTACAAGGTAGGCCGAGGTGCCGGATAGGAACATGAACACTGGGGCACAATAATGGGTGATCCACCTGGTAAAGAAGAGAAATGTATTGGTCTGCGTCAGATCTGTCGGGTCGTAGAGCATTGCTCCTGAGTGGAAGTAGTCGCGTACATGGTCGAGTGCCATGAAGATCATTACGAGACCTCGTAATAAGTCAATGGACTCGACCCTGAAGCCTCCAACCGGAATAAGCGGGTTGGCGGGTGGTGGCACGGTGGTGGTTGCAAGTGTGGGCATGTGGGTGGTTTTGGCTGGTCAAGGCTTGTGGTTCGTATAAAACTAACTCAATTTATAGTTGTTTGATCTTGCAATTGGGGTAACGGCTCATGAAATTTTATCATGAGGGTTACAAAATTATAGATAGAATAGACCGCAGATTATCATGATTTTTAAGATTTACTTGATTAGCGCTTTCTTCTATAGGGCCATGAACAATACTATTTAAAAAATAATATCATAACGCATCATAATTATCATAACGATCAGCGGGCTGATTTCCTCCATAGCCAGATTGCTATCAGCGCCCTCACCAGGGGTTGGAAACTGTAATTGTAAACCTCAATCACGCGCGCGATAACGGGGAACTCCCAGAAGATGTTTCCGAAAGCAATCAATGTAGTGACTCCCCAGGTCAAAAGGAAGACGGAAATTACCTTACTAAATCCTTTCTCCCCCAAAAGGCTTAGACCATAACAGAGATTGCCTAGTCCAAACATAAGAAAAAATAGACCAAATAACGGGGAGGAGAGGAGGCCAGCAGTCTCGAGGCCAATTCGTAGACTGTTTCTAACGGTAGGATCGGCACTAAGAAAATACTGCTCCCTCATTTCGTTCATATAAAACAGGACGAACATTTGCCGGGTGATCTCGGCAATGCCGAAAACAACGAAACCAAGATACCCAAGCCCCGTAAGTCCCGGCGATTTTTTCCATTGTATAAGCGCGAAACCCCACATCGCAACTATCACCAACAGGCAATGCGCTATTACCCACCAGCGATTGAGTATGTAAGTCGAATCACGGAATAACAGCAATCGCTTTTCGAATTCAGATGGAGGATCGGGAAAGTAGAGATGGATACCTAGCGTTGTGATCACAGACAGGAAGCAGCAAATGGCGGTAAATCGTATGAACCGTTTTTGTATTAGCATGATAAAACAAACTAATTGTAATTCCGGTCTGATTTATCTCAATATCGTTGAGGGGCTGGTTTTGTACAGATAAGGTATATGGAAAGTAGGAGCGGGGGATATTACGCAATAGGCAATAGGCAATAAGCAATTGCCTATTGCTTATTGCCTATTGATGTTCAT
>JACMKU010000035.1 GCA_014379965.1 Chitinophagaceae bacterium | reverse complement strand
GGAAGAATAAAGGCGCCATGTTTGGGCTTGGGGTGATCATCGTTGCTGTTTTTGTCGCAATCTTCGCCTATTTCATCGCACCAGATCCCACTCCTTACGCAAACAGGATCATACTGGAGATTCGCGTCGAGAAGCCAGGCCTCGAGCAGCAGTTTTTAATAGTCAAAAAAGAAAGGGTAGTCAACACGGGAAATTTCTTCACGAGACTCGTTTCAGGAAGGCCTGATGAATATCAGTACTTGCCCATTACAAATTCAACCACTACGGATGACAGCATTATTGTCGAAAAGTATATCGATGTTGACCTTACCGAACGGCAAGCATACCATTTATCTGCAGTAGCAAAGGATCCGGTTGTCACCAGGAAATTCCTACTTGGTACTGACATGTACGGCCGCGACATCGTTAGCCGCCTGATCATCGGCACAAGAGTTAGCCTCAGTGTAGGACTTATCACCGTCCTCATATCGCTGACCCTCGGCTTGGTGCTTGCGTCGGTAGCCGGTTATTTTCGTGGTCGCACAGATGATGTCATCATGTGGTTCATCAATGTAATATGGAGCATTCCAACCCTGTTACTTGTCTTCGCGATTACCCTCGCATTGGGAAAAGGCTTCTGGCAGGTCTTCATTGCCGTTGGTCTAACGATGTGGGTTAACCTTGCACGATTGGTGAGAGGAAAGGTGCTTGCAGAACGAGAGTTGGAATATGTGGAAGCTACACGGGCACTAGGATTCTCGCATGTCAGAACGATAGCGCGACATATATGGCCAAACATCCTGGGCCCGGTAATGGTGATCACGGCCTCGAACTTCGCGTCTGCAATAGTTATCGAAGCCGGACTAAGCTTTCTCGGCATCGGTGTGCAACCCCCACAGCCAAGTTGGGGACTAATGATTAAAGAGAACTATAATTTTATTATCACACAGAATCCCATGCTCGCTCTTGCACCAGGCTTTGCCATCATGTTGCTTGTGCTCGCCTTCAACCTGCTTGGAAATGGATTAAGAGATGCGTTAAACGTCCGCGGGCGCATCTAAAGATCTCCGTGAATTAATATCAGCGATAACGAGAATAGAAAGGCAAAGCAGGAAGAGGCTTCCCACCTTATCAGTCTCCATCAAATCACTCAGGAAGTTAAGCGTTAGGATCATTACGGCTACTACACCCGTAGTGATGGCGACAGACCTATAAAATAAATCCTTTGACCTGTGGTACACGCGTTGTGCATAATACAACATCACCCCGGCTAGCAGGAGGAAGAATACCAGTCCCGGTATCCCCTGCTCAATAATGACGAGAAGAAAATAATTATGAACCGTTGAGTGTTCGGGGTTATTACTCACCCATGTCTTGAATGCAGGTACAGCATATGGCTTGTAATTGTTGTAGAATGTCGCAGGTCCAAACCCTGTGAGAGGGTTTTCTTTTATCATCCTGACTCCGGCAATCCAGCGATAAAAGCGTTCGGCAGTCGATACGTCCTTGAATTCATACGTGGCGCGGAGATGTTCCCTGAAGTCCTGGTGAAAGATGGTGGTTCGATAGTCATGCGCATAGCTGAGATACTTGTCTCCTGATCTTAACCAAACCACCGAGCCCAATAGAATAAGCATGGCGACGACATAAGTACCTACCAGTATTCTTTTCCTCGTCAACCAATACGCGATCCCACCCGTAAGCAAAGCCAGCCAGGCACCCCTTGCATAGGAGAACAACAAAGCTGCGAGAAGCATTAGGATCACTCCCGCAAGAAAGAACTTGAGCGCCTTGTTAGTGGCGTGCCAGTAAAACGCGAATACTATCGGCACCAGGCAGACAAGCATCGCTGAATAATTCACGTGGTTTCTGAAAAAAGGCTTGAGCGATGGGTTGATTCCCGAGAAACTGAAATCGTAGGCGGAATGACGATACATCGTCAGCAACACAACCAGTGTCATAGACGACCCAAGAATAATCATTGCCAGGCGAAGATTTTTTGGAGTCCTGAAGACAATGATGGGAGCTAAAATGAACGCTCCGATATACCAGCATTTAGCCAACAAATACTTAAGGGAGATGAGGGGATGCGTGGAGAAAAACGCGGTCAGTGCCGACCAGATGAATGTAATGACCAGCAGCACGATCAAAGGATGAGAAATTGACATTCGATCTATAGCCCTCGGGTAATAGAGCCAATAAAACAGAAATAGGCCAGCAGTAGCAATCATTAACAACTCGTCGGGGAAGTCTGTACCGAGTGAAGCCGTCACCTGCCATTCTATTGAGAAGGGTAATGAAGCGATGAGCAGGAAGAAAATAAGATTTACGTGTTGCCAGCCTGCCAAGAACAGTAATAGCGCGAAGGGAATAGCCAGCACGGAGTAAGAATCAAACCATAATGCGCCGAACAAGCAGAGTAGAAAGCTGCCCGCGAAAATGGCAAAGGACAAGTTACTATTGATGCCGGACGCTACCACTTCAGAGGTCTTTTCGTTTTTCCAGGAGAAGAGCTAGCAATAAACCGAAGAGAAGGCTGAGCACTACCGTTGCGGCGAGTATCGGTAGTCGCTTTGGTTTGTCAGGCCAGTCGGTCACCCTCGCCGGTTCAACTGTGATCAATACAGGGGTCTTGTTATCTACCAGCAATTGGTATTCGTTTATTAGTTTGTCGTACTGTCCTATCTGCGACGATCGGTCGGGTGCTCCGGCGGTGTCGATCATCTGCGTAACCAACTTTTCTTTCCCACCCTGGAGACTTTTAATGAGCAGGATGTTATTTGTATTCTGCAGGTCCTGGTGGATCGATTGTAGTTTATTCATGATCGCATTCGCAAGTTCCGGGGCGAGCAGTCGATCAACATCCCACACCTTTACTTTCAATTCGCTAAACTCGCTCTTCATCACCTTTGAGTTGGATCTTAACCTGGAAGCAGCTTTGCGTATGGCGGCGTCACCCTGCTCTTTTAACTTATATCGGGCAGCCAGATCATATTGTTTGGCGACGGAGATATAGACAGTATCCAAATGAGCCGTACCGACGATCATGTCCAGGTCATCGGGAGTACCCATTGCAGAATAGAGGATCTGTATGTTTTGATTAAAGACGCTCGCTTTGTCAGTAGCATATGAACTCGCGGGGAGCGCCGTGGCAACTGATAGATATTTGGATGGCTTAAAGAAAAGTACGGCGGCAACTAACAACACACAGATGACGACGAAGGCTGCAATTTGCTTCCACCATTTTCTCACGAGATAAAAAAGATCAGGCATGATGTTTTTTTAAACAATGATTATCCGCGGGTAAGAATCCGCCAATTCCTCCATTCGATGAGACGGGTCAACCACATCAATATGATGACCAGGATACCCGTTCCTATGATTACGAGCCATCGATTCAATTGCGTTCCGAGGCTTAGGTATAAAAAACCCGCTACAGCAGCGCCGATAAGAACATACATAACGATGGAGCGAAGATCAAGATTAATTTTCAATTTCCTAGTAACAAACACCGTGGTGGCAACCCCGGCAAAGAGTTGGCTTACCAATGCGGCGATACAGCTTCCTAGTGCGCCTTCCAACGGAATTAGGACAAAGTTCAAGACCAGGTTTAAGACTACGGCAATGGCGGTGATGTACGCAAAGGAAGTTATGTGTCCGCTTGCCGTCATGACTGTACCGTATACATGGACCAGCGCGTAACCGATCAATGATGGAATGCACCACCTCAACACAGAGACCGCTTTGTCGTCGTCATGATGATAAAGGACTTGCTGAATCCACGGCCCAAGGAAAAAAAAGATAGCGATGATCACTATCGCAAACACACAAAGGCAATGACGAACGTTTAGAACCACACGCTCAATATTTCTTTCCTCATGTAGGTGACGGGTGATGTAGGGTAGAAGGAATGAGGAAAATAAAATTCCAAACATGTTCGCGGCATCGAGAAGGCGATACGCGGCCGCATACTTGCCAGCTTCTTCGGGACCTATGATTCGCTCGATTAGGAATCCATCTATGCGTGAATGGAACGTCATTAGCAAGACAATGATGGCGAAAGGGAGGGCGGCCCTGAATACATCTTTGCCCGGCCAGAGTGGCGTAAACGATAGATGGAACTTTCGAACGAGAAGTATTGACAGTGCCAGGATCAAGGCGACCCCCGTACAAGCTATTTGTAGCAGGAGAAATCGTTCGATCGTAATTCGGCCCAGCCATGAGGGCAAGTACAACAATACGCCACAAAGCAGTATCATCAGCGTCTTGTCGAGGACAGACAATAATGCGTCGGTTCGAAACCACTGCTGCGAGGTGATGATGGCGCGAACAAAGACAAACATTGATGTCAGGATCTGGATCAATGCCACATAGGAAATCAACTCCCAGTTGGTGATCCCCACCGCCCATGCGACCAGGAATATTATAATGGCGTACGCGCCGGCGAATATTAACTTGACAAAAATGAAACTACCGACCTTGTCTTTTGCCGAAGGATCTTTTGCGGCCAGCTGCCGGTTGTAGAAGTAAGTGAGTCCCCAATCGAGCAGGAATCCCAACACGAAAGTGAAGTTGAACAAAGCGAAATATGCACCGTAGGAGGCGGCACCCACTTCGTTTTGTACCTGCCGGTCTATCCCGAATATCCATACCGGTTTCACAACCGCGTTCAGGAAGATAAGGAGACCGAGAGAAGAATAAAATCGGGAAGCTTCTTTCATCCGTGATAAAAGATAGTGAGGTAAGCGGAAAATAAAGAAGGAATCAGGCTAACTGACCACTTTTACGTTCCGGCTAAAGCTCTCTTCAAGAGAAATGAAGGTCTCTGTTCGCTCGATGCCTTTTATCTTCTGTAATTGGTCGTGCAATACGAACCGTAATTGTGAAATGTCCTTGCAGACGATTTCGGCAAACATACTGTAGTTACCCGTGGTATAATTTAGCCTTACAATCTCGGGCATCTTCTGAAGTTCACGTGCAACAGTGTCGTACAATGAACTTTCCTTGAGATAGATCCCGATGAAAGCTATCACGTCGTAGCCGAGTTGTTTGAGATCTGCGCTAAGTCTGGTACCTTTCACCACACCCGCTTCCTGGAGTTTTTTTATTCGGACGTGTATTGTACCGCCTGATACAAAGAGTTTCTTACCCAGGTCGGCATAAGAGATTTCTGCATTCTCCATCATGTTGTGGATGATCTGCAGATCGAGTTTGTCGAGATTCAATTTAGCAGCCATTTTGGAATTTCTTTTTTTGATTTATCCACTAAAACTAGTGATTTTTTGAATAATTTCTACAATTTTAAAATATTTATTGAAAGTTTTGGAAGGAAAAGGCCAATTGACCTACATTTGTCCTATCGAAGTTCTTATAAACACTGTGGGGTGATGAAATATTCGGCAGACATGCCCTCTTGTCTCGAGGGTGGGGATAACGGAACAAACGTAGCATAGAGCCGCTCCCGGACCACAAGTCCGGAAGCGACCAGGGTCGACCACTGAACTTTGTGCTATAGCTAACCGCCTCGTGGAGGTTCGATCCCTCCCCCTACAGCTAGATCCCGGATCAAAAGTCCGGGACAGAGTTTTTCTCATGTGAGTGTGATAGCCTTTGTAAATGTTGAATTTATGAAGGCTTTTTTGTTTTCACGCAAAGACGCAAAGTTACGCAAAGGGTTCTTGTTTTAGGCTAAGTTAAAAAGTGGCGCAAAGCAAGGAACTGCAATAGGCGAAGGCCTTGGCGTCTTTGCGTAACTTTGCGTCTTTGCGTGAAACCGTGCGTCGCGACTTTGCCTGTAACCTCCTTCTCACTCCGGCATACTTAATGTGATATTCCCCTCCAGACATTGTATTCTTTTGCAACCAAATCACTGGTTTATGAAACCTATTCTACTCCTTATTTTTTCTCTTAGTTTTTTAACTGCTATCGCCCAGGACGAAACCATCAAGAAACTTCGGGCCGACTCGGACCGGAAGATCGGGAAAGATCCAGCCGATACGATACCAAAGACCTGGCGAACCGGTGGCCTGGCGGGGATCAACCTCGCGCAGGGATCACTCACAAATTGGGCCGCGGGTGGTGAAGATTTTTCGCTTGCTCTCAATGCCCTTGTTGGACTCTACGCGTATTATAAGGAAGGACATCACAGCTGGGACAATACCTTCGACTTCAACCTTGGTTACGTGAAGACTACCAGCCTCGGAAGCCGAAAGAATGATGACCGGTTCGACCTGCTATCAAAATATGGTCATGCCATCAATCCTAAACTCAATCTCGCAGGTTTGGTGAACCTTCGCTCACAGTTTTTCAAAGGCTATACCTACCCAAATAATGTGAAGACTTTTTCGTCCGCCTTCATGGCTCCTGGCTACCTGCTGATGAGCGCAGGATTGGATTATAAGCCCAATACAAACCTATCGATCTTCTTCTCTCCAGCTACGGCGCGCCTTGTCTTTGTCAACGATACTGCCCTCTCAAACAAAGGACTTTATGGTGTCAGACCCGGCAGCAAGAGTAATCTCGAGTTCGGTGCTTTTACCACTATCACCTATCTAAAGGAGTTCAACAAATTGATAGGATATAAGGGACGGCTGGACCTTTTTTCCAACTATAGACATAACCCTCAGAATATTGATTTATACATGACAAACACCTTTAGCATTAATGTCCTGAAGATCCTGTCAGCTACCTGGGGCCTCGACCTGATCTACGACGACGATGCTAAACTATTCGGCGACAATCAGACCTCACCGGCCCTTCAGATCAAATCGCTCGTAGGGATTGGGCTGCTGGTAAAATTTTAAGTAGGCCATATTTTCGATCGCTCTCCGCCGGCCTTCTTTTACCTTTGCCGGCTCATGGGCCAGAAAAAACTCATTCGCTTCGAGGAACTGAAGACATTTCCGAACGTGCTCCAGTTTCCGCCTGATATGGCGGGAAATTGGAAGAATTATTTTCACAATCATCATCCAATTGTCCTGGAGCTCGCTTGCGGCAAAGGCGAATATGCCGTCGGCCTGGCTGCCCAACATCAAGATCAGAATTTTGTGGGCGTAGATCTTAAGGGTAATCGTCTATGGGTTGGTGCCAGAAGGGCCCTACAGTCCGAGCTCTCTAATGTCGCCTTCCTTCGTGTCCAGATCGACCAGATCGACGAATATTTTTCCCAAAATGAGGTCAGCGAATTGTGGATCACGTTTCCCGATCCGCAGCTGAGGCTCTCAAAGGCAAAAAAGAGGCTTACCCATCCAAAATTTCTACGCGTCTATCAGTCGATATTAGTTCCCGGCGGCCGCATCCATCTGAAGACAGATAGTCCCGAGCTTTACGAATTCACCAAGATCGTGATCGAACTCTGCGATTGCCAACTACATACGGATCATGATGACGTTTATGCCTTGGCCGAAGTACCCTCAGAATTGAGCATTAAAACACATTACGAATCCCTGGATATCGCGGGATCCAACCGAATCCACTATTTATCATTTTCACTTCCAGACCGGATACCGGGAAAGGAAATTGACGAGGTATTAAAAAAACGCCTGGAATCGAATGAAGGATCTGACTGAAGGCCTACACTATTATCTCAACGCAGATGGTTTCGTGGTACTTACTGAGGAGTACCACCGCCTCCGCGGCTATTGCTGTGGAAACGGGTGCCTACACTGCCCTTTTGACTATGAAAAGGTTGAGGAGCCCCGCCGGTCCGAACTTCGCTTTCGAAAGAACAATGACAAGCCCAGGAATTGAGTCCTTCATTCCCGACTTCCACCCTAAAAGGGGTCTGTTTTCTTCACTAGAATTTATTCCGATATATGTTTTTGCTTAATCCAATGCACTGTTCCATACTGGCATAAACTATGTTTACGTACCTGTAGAAAATAATCCGTTATGAAAAAGTTGTGGATCGTCATCGTGAGTGCCTTTATCAGTACAGCGAGTTTTAGTCAGACACAGGCTAGTGTTACACAGGGTCAGTCGAAGAAGTTTCAGAATATGGTTGGCTACTGGGAAATTGTGGGCGAGCAGGATGCGGGAGGAAGTCTGGAAATAATCGATAGTTCTACGATCATTCTCCGATTTATGGGGGAAGAAAAGAAACTAGTTCAATATAAACTGGATTTCTCCAAATCACCTTCCTGGTTCGATTTCTCCGCCCAGGATTCCGGTTCAGTCATCACTATAAAAAGTCTCCTTGAATTTGTGAATGAGGATATGCTCAAGTGGCAGGTTTTCTTTAATGAAGAAAGGACAGCACATTTCACATCCAGCAAAGGTGAAATGTTATACCTGAAACGTTCCAGGAATAAGTCAAATGGAGCTTACTACACGGGGAATAAGTGACGTCGGTGAGTAGTGAATGGTGAGTAGTGAGTAGTCAATGGTGAGTGCTCCCTGTTTTTTGCCCTGTTTCTCGCTCTGTTTCTCGTCCTTTTTCTGGATCAGTGAAATACGGGCACATCCGGCATTTTCTTATCTTCATAAATGCCCGCGAAAAAAACGCATCAACGCCTCAGTACGGTAACACCTTCGGGTAAGAAGGATCAGAATTTCTTCGAGCAGGTATATGAAGTAGCTCGACAAATTCCTCGCGGCAGAGTTACCTCTTATGGTGCAATCGCTGCCTGTCTCGGTACAAAGTCTTCCGCTCGCATGGTCGGTTGGGCAATGAATGGCGCCCATCTCATCAGGCCGACAGTTCCAGCACATCGTGTCGTTAATAGAAACGGCATCCTGAGTGGCAAACATCATTTCAACCCTCCCGGCAGAATGGAAAAACTTCTAAAGAAAGAAGGAATTAAAGTCAAAGACGATACTGTGGTGGAGTTTGAACGTGTGTTTTGGAACCCCGCGGAGTGAACAGTGAACAGTGAATGGATTCCGCGAATCGATCATTAAAACGATTCCAGAACATTGAATGACTTCGGATCACGTGATGACACTCACTACTCACCATTCACTATTCACTCCTATTCGCCGTAATACGGTCTGATCATATAGTACACAACCACTCCACTAATTGCCACATACAACCAGATCGGCCAGGTAATTCGCGCGAGCTTTTTGTGTCTCAGCCAGTCTCCCGTCATAGCGCGGTAAGCGGTAAATAGGATGAAGGGAAGGATGATTCCAGCGAGAGGTATGTGAGTGAAGAGTATGAGGCGATAGATCATCAATGAGGAACCAACTGCTTCTTTTTCAGAATCGGAAACGATTCCATCATGGTCGGCGTCGCCGAATCGAGTATCTCCAGCAAACAAGTGGTGAGCGATATAGCTTACGAGGAAGACGACCGAGAAGATGATCGCCGTGAGCATTAGTTTCTTATGGAGTTCATAATTTCGATTCTTTACCGCTCCCAACGCTGCAATCAATAAAATCGCCACGCAGGAGTTGATGATTGCATTTGTTAACGCAAAGAGATGAACATCGAACCCTAAGTCTACAGCCCACCTCACGCGACTTAATAACACGACCGCGGTGAACACAATAATGGAGAACACCATGATCAATGCCCTTGCTTTCTTATCATTTCTTTTCCAGACCGGCGCTAACATGATTTCCTTTTTTTCTAAAAATAAATAAGAAGACGGCTACTGCACCCATTGTCATCAGGAAGATGACAGCCAACAACTGGAGTTTACCCGAAAGAAAGCCCTTCTTCTTTTTGTCTTTCTCCATCGTGAGTAAAATGATGTCTTCCGATAGCCTCGCCACGGATGCCGAGTCGAGGCCGTGATAATACCCCCGAACATACCTATTGGTATCTATAAGCACGAAATGATCGGTATGGATGAACCCAGTATCGACGCCTTTTCCATCAACGATTCCAATCTTCATCTCATTTATTGCCAGATCATATATCTCCTTCTTCTCGCCCGTCAGCAACCACCATTGGTCGGGATTTACCTGGAAGCGATCTGCCCATGCCTTCAACCTTGGGACGGAATCCCTCTCTGGATCGATGCTAAGCGATACAAGATGAAGAAAATCCGGTGTCTTGTTTCCAACCCTTTTCGAGTTCGTGATTCCATCCTGCAGGCGCTTCATGCTTTTTGTCAGCGCAGGACAAATAGTTGGACAGTGAGTAAAGAAAAAATCGACCACTACAACTTTCCCCCGAATATCCTTCCATGAGACTTTCTGTCCCAGTTGATTGGTGAGGGAGAATTCCGGCAGCCGGTGCCAGACTGTATCCGTAACCTTCTTTCCATTGACGACGGTGGTGATCACTGAGTCAGGAAGATAATGGTTCGGCATATGCACAGCTGAGTCGCTCGCCTTCTTCACGATGAAATAGCTCACCAGCGGAACCAGGATGGCGAGAATGAGAGCGTATAACGCGGTTTTTGTCAAAAGAGTTACGAGTTATGGGTTACGAGTTACGGGAAAGGTCACTCCGTATTTAGTAAACCCTTGTCCATGCTTATTGCATTTCGTTCAATGTTCGCAAAGATAGGGCACAAAAAAGAGAGCAGCCCTCTGCGCCTGCTCTCTTCCAATAAATTTCATTTTATCGAGTCTATTCCTTTTCCGACTTGTGGGCGGGAACCTTTTCTGCCTCATTCGCATGATGTTTCTTAGGCATCGTCGACTCCTTAAAATACGGGTCGAACTCATTGCGTAAATTCTTGTATGAGTTACCATCCAGTATAAAGGCAGCGATAAACCATATGAAGAGAAGAAGCGGCACCACAATCGTCATGATCATGTTGCGGATCTCATCACCCAGGTGCATGAACACCGAAACGATGTAATAGGCCTTGGCCAACGTGAGTATACAAACTACACCCTTGAATACTAATATCAGGAACTCGCTTGGGCTCTCACCTTTGTGCATCGTGTAAATGATAAGGCCTATGGCTAGCTCTATGACTGTGATAACTGATAACAGTATCGTTGTCTTCTTCACCCTTTTCTTGAATTCAGCATCATCAGTATGATGCTGAAAGGTCATTTCCGGCGACGCTAATTTGTGTTGATCCATATTGTAAGAATTTCTTTTCCAGTTTAATTTTTATATCAGGTAGAAGCAAAGGAACACAAACACCCACACCAGGTCTACAAAGTGCCAGTAAAGACCTGCTTTCTCGATCATGAGGTAATGTCCTTTCCTGTCGAATACTCCCTTTTGCGCCATGACAAGCATAACAAGATTGATGATCACTCCAGAGAATACGTGGAATCCATGGAATCCCGTGATGCCATAGAAATATCCTCCGAAGGCAACAGGACCTTTAGCCCTAATATGCATATCTGCGACATTGATCATTCCTAACAGTTGGTCTTTCGACATGCCCATCAAGTCCTTCATTGACTTCGTATGATCATGCTCATGGACTATCCTCGCCAGCGTATTCGTGGATGAGTTTCGCATTGCTTCAGTAGCAACGGCGGGATCGACCAGTGGTCCCCATGGATTAACAGTGGTCGTTTGTCCTACAAGCTGAATCTGACCGTCGATCAGCGTGGCATGCTCACCAGTAATCAGGTGATGCCATTCCCATGCCTGGCATCCAAGGAACGCAAGGCCGCCGACTATTGTCCACGCTATCCATTTGATCACACCTTTCCTGTCACCATTATGTCCCGCATGTACTGCAAGTACCATGGTAACCGAGCTGATGATGAGGATGAACGTCATTACACTCACGAAGGCAAGAGGAAGGTTAGCATGACCGGCACCGGGAAACGCATTGAAAACCGCATTGGGATCCGGCCAGAAGTTCTGGCTGAAACGGATCGTACCGTAAGAGATCAGGAATGCACCAAATGTGAACGCATCGCTCATGAGGAAATACCACATCATCAATTTGCCATATTCCAGGTTGAAGGGGCTTTTACCTCCACTCCACCATTTCGTTTGATGCGTTGTTGCTGTTGTCGTCGCCATGTCAGTTATTTCTATTTATAAAATCTAGTATAACGTTAACTTCTTAAACTCTTAAACCTTCAAACATCCTCACTTCACCCAATCACTATAAAAAACAACAAAAGATATATCCATAGAATGTCCACAAAATGCCAATACGTCGCAAGTACTTCCACTGGCACTGAGCTGTACAATTTCACTTTCCCGAAGAATGCCTTCAGGAACATCACCAGCAGAGTGATTATTCCCCCGATGACGTGTATCGCATGCAATCCGAAAATCACATAGAGGAATTGTCCCGCTCCAGCCGAGCCCGTGAACTTCACATTCTGGTCCCAGAGACTTTTGAACCCGAACCACTGAAGGATCACAAACAGAATTCCCAATACAAGTGTCACCCCTATCAATGATCTATACTGTCGCATCTCTCTCTGCCGGAAGGAGCGCAATGCCGCTTGTACTGTTACGCTGCTCACCAGGATCACGGCTGTTGAGTACCAGAATACCTTCGGCATATCGATATCCTTCCAGCCCGTCAGGTTACTTTTAACAATGAAGGCACTCGTCAGGCCGGCAAACATCATCAATATGCTCGCGATGGCCACCCACAGTGTAAACTTGTGGGGATGTATTCTCTTTCGTTGTTGATCACTCACGATCTCCATCACACTTTATTATTAATTAAACTTTACTCATCAATAAGGCCAGCAAAATCACCGGCAGGTACAAATAACTTCCAAACATCACTTTCCTGGCTGAGGGCACATCCATCTTCCGGTATAGGCTCACACACCTCAAGATCATGAATGCATTTGCCAGCAGGATCAATATCAATCCAATCAGTCCCGGTACCGTTTCATACTCACACATCCCAATGAAATAGGGTATGAGTGTCACGGGCAACAGGAGTAGCGAATAAATCACGGTCTGCACCGCGGTAAACTTTGTTGGTCCGCTATCCGAAGGCAAAAGTTTAAATCCTGCCGCCGAATAATCCGTGTGTGCGATCCAGGCGATGGCCCAGAAATGCGGAAACTGCCACAGAAACTGGATGGCGAATAGTATCCATCCCCCTGTTGACAATCTCGCTTCGCCAGCTGCCCATCCGATCAGGCAAGGCAATGCTCCAGGAAATGCGCCCACCAACACGGCTATCGAACTCACTTTCTTCAGCGGTGTGTAAATAAACGCATATAGAAACAAGCTGAACGCCGCAAGGCCTGCAGCCAACCAGTTGAAATAGTTTCCAAGGATGAAGACACCTAGCGCGCCTGTTAGGATTGCAAAAGCCCATCCTTCCTCGACACTCATCCTTCCAGAAGCTACCGGTCTCTTTGCCGTTCTCTTCATGAGGGCGTCTGTATCCTTTTCAACAACCTGGTTGATCGCATTGGCGCTGCCAGTTACCAACATTCCACCTGCAAAGAGCAATAATACCCACTTCCACTTGTCCTCATATTCCCCAAATGCGGGTGTTAGCACAAAACTCATCACACTGCTAAACACCACCATTATACTTAAGGAAAGCTTGACCAGCTGCAAATAATCTTTAAGCTTATTCATCTTAGCTTTCGCTTATATTCAAATTGAACACGTGAAACAGAGCGAGTAACAGAGCGGGAGTGAGGGGACGCTGACCACTCACTACTCACCACTGACCACTCACTAATGCTTACTCTCATTCGCTCCCACCGGCTCCGTCTGTGGGATGAACTCTCTTCCATCCTTACCATAATCGTACGCCCAGCGATGGACTTCAGGAATCTCTCCGGTCCAGTTTCCGTGACCCGGATTGATTGGCGTTGTCCATTCCAGTGTATTCGCTCCCCATGGGTTTGTGGTCGTCACTTTTCTTCCCTTGAATATCGAATAGAAGAAGTTGAAGACAAACATCAACTGTACTGCAAATACTATAATTGAAACGACTGTGATCATCTTATCAAGGTCGCCAAACTGGTTAAACGATTTCCAGATGCTCTTGTCGAGATAACGCCTTGGCATACCTGCGAGTCCTTCATAGTGCATCGGCCAGAAGATCAAGTAGGACCCGATCATTGTTACCCAGAAGTGAATATAGCCGAGTGTTGAATTGAGATAGCGTCCGAACATCTTAGGGAACCAGTGGTACACACCCGCGAACATTCCGAACATAGATGCCACACCCATTACAATGTGGAAGTGGGCTACTACGAACATCGTATCGTGCAAGTGAATATCGATCGTGGAGTTTCCGAGGAATATACCTGTAAGACCACCGGATATAAACAAGCTCACGAAACCAATTGCAAACAGCGTGGACGGGAACAACCTGATGTTACCTCTCCAGAGTGTAGTCAGCCAGTTGAATACCTTGATGGCCGACGGTACAGCGATTAGCAACGTAAGCAATACGAATACTGATCCGAGGAATGGATTCAAACCTGTCACGAACATATGGTGCGCCCACACAAGGAAGGCCAGGATCGCGATCGCGAATAATGAACCGAGCATCGCCATGTATCCGAAGATGGGCTTACGGGCGTTGACCGATAATATTTCCGATACCATACCCATCGCGGGCAGGAGGATGATATAAACTTCAGGGTGCCCAAGGAACCAGAACAAGTGTTGGAATAGAATCGCGCTACCACCTTCATTCGGAAGAATGTCGGTACCTACCACGATATCACTGAGGTAGAAGCTCGTTCCCAGGTTACGGTCAAACAACAACAGGAGCAATCCAGAGAAAAGTACAGGGAAAGAAAGTACCCCAAGTACTGCAGTGAAGAACAGCGCCCATATAGTTAAGGGTAGACGCGTCATGCTCATACCCTTTGTACGCATATTCAGGATTGTCGCTATATAGTTAAGACCACCAAGCAAGGAGGATACTACGAATAGCGCCATCGCCACAATCCATAGGTCCATTCCGAGTTTGGAACCTTCCGAGGCCTGGCCGAGCGCACTCAATGGTGGATATACTGTCCAGCCTCCGGAGGCTGGTCCGGTGTGGATGAATAGTGAAGCGATCATAACAATACTGGCCATGAAGAAAAACCAGTAAGAAAGCATATTCATGAATGGAGACGCCATGTCCCGTGCACCTACCTGTAGTGGTATGAGCAGGTTAGCGAATGTTCCTGATAAACCCGCCGTCAATACGAAGAACACGAGTACGGTTCCGTGCATAGTAACAAGAGCGTAATAAAACTCAGGCTTTATCGTACCACCCTCGGCCCAATGGCCGAAGAAAGTTTCAAGAATCGGGAATGACTGGTCAGGATAACCGAGCTGGAGACGGAACAATACAGAAAAAAGCCCGCCGATAATGGCCCAGATGATCCCTGTTATCAGGAACTGCTTGCCAATCGTCTTGTGATCCTGGCTGAAAATGTATTTGGATATGAATGACTGCTCGTGGTGACCATGATGATGGTCATCATGTACGGCATCATGGGCAGTTGATCCCGGGTGTATGTGAATTGATTCGCTCATAATCTCATAATTTATGACAACTCTCGTCGTCGTCTGTATCAATTTATTGTTGTCCTGTCGCTGTCGTCGCTGCTGGAGTAGCCGCTCCAGTCGTATCGGTCTTTGGCTTATTTGGATTCTTGTCTGGGAAAACCGCGAAATACTTCGGTGTCTGTTGTGCCATCCACACGTCAAACTCTTCCTGTGATTCAACTATGATCTCACCTCTCATCCGCGTGTGGCCTGATCCGCACATCTGGTCGCAGGAGATCTCGTAAACGAAATCAGATTTACCAGTTTCCTTTATCATCTGTGCAGTAGTCTTCGTTGGAGTGAACCACATGGTGGTTGGTGTACCTGGTACGGCATCCATCTTCATACGGAAATGCGCGAGACCCACGTCATGAATCACATCTTTCGCGCCGATAACTAATTGTACTGGTCTATTAACTATCAGGTGCATGGGATCTCCGGAGACATAGATGTCATCATGATTAGCGGGATCTTCCCATATCTGTCCGAGTGGGTTATCACCCGTGATTTTCTTGTAGTATTTCTTTCCAAGGATGCTATCCTTACCAGGGTAACGAAACTCCCACTTAAACTGACTGCCTACAATTTCCACCTGCATGGCGTTCCTGGGAGGCTTACCGGTTATCTTAAACCAATAAAATATTCCAAAGCCAACCAGTACGGTCAACACGATCGCTGGGATAACTGTCCAGATCAACTCGAGCTTATTGTTATGAGGATAATAATATGCCTTCCTATCATCAGATTGCTGGTACTTGTAAGAGAACCAGAAGAGCGCCACTTGTGTAATGACAAACACTACGAATGTCACTGCGATGGTGATATAGAGCATTCGATCGATCAACACGCCATGGTCTGAGGCCGGGTCACCAAGTATTCTGCCTTTCAACCTCTCGTTGCAATAGTAAACACCAATCAGTCCGAAAATAAGAAATAACAGTAGCAGGAAAGCATTGACCTTGTTGGTTTGCTTCTTGGCTTTCTCTTCGCCACGTAACACTGCCACGTATTCACTGGCCTTCGCTATCTGAAAGGTGATCAGGAAGCCCAGTGCCAGGATTGCTACAATGAAAAAAGTTTGCATATCAGATATCAGTTATAAAATATTCGAAATAAAAACCTACAACACTTAAACTCCTTAAACTCTTAAACCTTTAAACCATTCAACCCTACGTATGATGAATAATACTCTCCTTAAGAAACGGATGATTCCTGGCAAGCATTGGAGCTTTTGTCAGCGCCCTTGCTGTAACGAACATGATCAAACCCACAAAGCCTAACGCAACGCCGAAATCATACAATATCAATGGCACATGTGACAATCCTGTGGCAGGATTCTTCATCGGCGAAGGAAACACCATCTGGAAGAAGTCGAGCCAGTGACCAAAAATGATCAACAGGGACATAAATACCATTGTAGAATAGTTTCTCTTCGCCCCGCGTCTCATCAATATCAGCAATGGAGCCAGGAAGTTTATCATAAACATGAGCCAGAATATACCGCTATAGGAACCTTCCGCCCTCGGTTTGAAATAGATTGTTTCCTCCGGAATGTTTGCATACCATATAAGCATGAACTGTGAAAACCAGAGGTAAGTCCAGAAAATAGAGAATGCAAACATGAATTTTCCAAGATCGTGCAGGTGTTCATTATTCACCAGCTCGAGATAATTATTATTCTTAAGGAAAATTACAAATAGGGTAATGAGTGCAATCCCTGCCACGAATGTACTCGCGAAAGTGTACCAGCTATACATCGTACTATACCAGTGTGCATCGATGCTCATCAACCAAAGCCAGGGTATGGAAGACATGACTGTCAGAGCGAAGAGTACGATAAATACTGCCGCCCATACTGTATTGTTCCAGATGTACTTCTTGCCTTCCTCGTTTGTCAACTTCCTGTCATCGATACTGCGGGAAAGCTTGCGCATTTTCCAACCTAATACCGACCAGCCAACGATGGTGATCACGGTCCAAACCGCAAAAAATCCCTTATTAAGAAATGGAGATTTATGCAAAAGCACATCGTCGTGTTTCACGTGTTCTGTGTCTGCCCAATGGAAGATCGTATGGTTGTCACCAAAAACGATACAGAACAGGATGATAAGTGTAATAAATCCTATGATCGGAACGCAGGCCGATATGGCCTCGCTGACGCGGCGAAATGACATCTGCCATCCGCCCCAGGCGAGCGTGGTAGCGCAGATGAAGAACATGGCTGCATTTACTACCAAGAGGAAATAAACACTGTTTTGCAACAGGCTGGCCCAGAATCTTGCTTGCTCAATTGGATTGCTACTCGCACCATGCGTGATATATAAAACGATGATGGAGATGAGACCAATTGCCATCAGGGCCGTGGAGATCATGTTATATCGCCTTGGAATCTCAAATTTTTCCCGGATTGTCATCTTGTTCATTTATGATTTCTTCTAAATTACTTATCGTGTTACTGCAGTTGTGTCAACAGGTTTTGCGGCCGTCGTCGAATCAATACCCGCGGGCGTCTTCCCACCCGATTGTTTTGATTTTATATACGCCACAACCATCCACCGCTGCTTAGTCGACATTTGAGAGGCATAGCTTCCCATTGCACCTTTGCCATATGTAACCGAGTGAAACATCTTGCCTTCGGGCATTGCTTCATACACGGGATCTCCAACAAGCGTCGCCGGTTTGGCGATGTATGGACCGTCGCCACCTTTGAACAATGGACCGTTTCCGTCGAGCTTCGTACCATGACAAATGCCGCAATTCACTAGATATAGCCGCTCAGCTTCCTTCATGTCGATTGAATCCGCAGAAAGGGGATTCTTGACGGTCACCGATTGAGCATAACCCACAGTATCATTCTTCAAAGTGTAGGCAAACATGTCGCCGCGAGCAACGGTTCCAGCAACTGGCATACCGGAGTAGTAGGCGCCGGCCGCCTTCAATCTTTCTGCAGCGGGTGCATACGTCTCATAAGCATTGCTGTAGGCCATGTCGGGCATATATGCCCTGCCGGTGCTACGACGGGTTTTATTACAACTGGAAATGATGAACCCCATGGCTACACATCCCGCAATGATCAAAAATTTTTTCATTCTATTATATTATATAATCAATGAGCCGGTATATCTTTTCTATGTATCCTGGCCGTGTCGTCCTTGTCATATCTTCCAAGCCACCATCCTGTTTCCTTGTAAGTAACCATAACATCCTTTGCGCCGATACTATTAAGGAAAGCGATCACTTCGTCATCGCTTGACTTGTCGCCCACTTCCAGTGCCATCACGAACGTATCATCTGTTGACCTGAGGTTGAAATGATCCTTCTTCACAAACGGCGCTATCTGGCACAGATAGCAAAACGTTAATACCATTCCTACTGCGGCAAACAACACTGTAAGTTCGAACGTGATGGGTATCCATGCAGGCAAAGAGAAGAACGGTTTACCACCGAAATTCAATTGCCAGTCAACCGCTAGTGCCCAGGTAATGAAACCTACGGCAGTTGCTGTACCTGTGATACCATAAATGAATCCCGCCGTATGAAGGCTGGTATCGCGCAGACCCATTGCCTTATCCAGTCCATGGATTGGAAAAGGAGTGAAAACGTCGTGGATCTTGAACCCGGCACGGCGAACTTTCTTAACCGCAGGAAACAAAACTTCCTCGTCGTAGAAATTACCCGTAATGAATTTTTTAACTGCCATTTTTTTATCCTTTTAGCTGCCAGTCTCATAACTGGCCGAAATC
>JACMKU010000034.1 GCA_014379965.1 Chitinophagaceae bacterium | reverse complement strand
TGACAGGGTAGGAGAGATCACAATCCTGGCGCTTGTGTTCGGACTGATTGGGGCGAAGATTTTCGACACGTTTGAGAATTGGAATTCCTTTGTACAGGATCCATCGACGATTTTCTCGGTGTCAGGACTAACCTTCTATGGAGGCCTGATCTTCGCGTCGCTGGCGATTTGGTGGTATGCCAGGCGT
Organism: Chitinophagaceae bacterium; assembly: GCA_014379965.1. Taxonomy (GTDB): domain Bacteria; phylum Bacteroidota; class Bacteroidia; order Chitinophagales; family Chitinophagaceae; genus VBAT01. Next base: position 15,598 of record JACMKU010000034.1, on the reverse strand, counting down.
CACAAAATTGGCTTCTGGCACCTGAATGACGCAGCCGCGCCATCATTAATGCTGGCCTATGCCGTGGGGCGAATTGGTTGCCAGGTTTCTGGAGATGGTGATTGGGGAATTCCTAACCACAATCCGAAACCCTTTTCCTGGCTGCCGGACTGGATGTGGGCCTACAATTATCCTCACAATGTCAATGAAGTAGATTCACCTATTCCGGGTTGCGTAGGTAAATATTGTTCTCAATTACAGGAGGCCGCATATCCAACGCCATTTTATGAGACCCTGATCTGCCTTGTACTCTTCGGTATCTTATGGGCATTGAGGAAGCGCCTGAAAGTTCCCGGCACCTTGTTCGCTATCTACTTGATGTTGAATGGAATAGAGCGATTTTTCATCGAGAAAATTCGTGTAAACACTCGCATCAACCTCTTCGGATTCCAGCCAACCCAGGCCGAGGTCATCTCCACGCTTTTATTCCTCTCAGGACTGATACTATTTATCTATCTAAATCGAAAAGCAAAGCCAACAATTTTGCCATCGCCTAAGTAATTAACATTAGCGAGATAAAAAAAAACAGAAATTTTCATTCCCCGCAAATCCGCGACTGGCCTGCATCTTAAGGGGCATGATTGTTGCACTTAGTGCATTGTAATTCAATAATTATTAACAAGGGCTATGAGATTCGACGTTTGAATAGTATTTTGCGAACGGACTCGGACGGTTCTATTTAACTACCCTTTTGCAACATTCTGCAAACAAAGACTGTCTATTATTCGTTGTTAATTAAACAGATAGATTTATTATGAGACAGCTCAAAATTGCTACCCAGATTACTAACAGAGATTCGCAAGCAGTAGAGAAATACTTGCAGGAGATTTCTAAGATTTCGATGATCACTCCCGAGGAGGAAACGACTCTCGCACAAAGGATTAAGATGGGAGATCAGAAGGCTTTGGACAAACTCGTACAAGCGAACCTTCGTTTTGTCGTGTCAGTGGCCAAGCAATATCAACACCAGGGGCTATCGTTGAGCGATCTCATTAATGAGGGCAACCTCGGTTTGATCAAAGCAGCTCAGCGTTTCGATGAAACAAAAGGTTTCAAATTCATTTCATATGCAGTATGGTGGATTCGTCAGTCAATCCTGCAGGCGTTGGCCGAACAGGGTCGTCTCGTTCGTCTTCCTCAGAATAAGATTGGCACATACAACAAGGCAAACAAAGCCTATATGGCCTTCGAACAGGAGCACGAGCGCGAACCTTCTACAGAAGAACTCGCGGAATTGCTTGAGATGAGTGAAACAGAAATCAATAATATCTTCCAAAGCAATACCCGTCACACTTCACTCGATGCTCCCGTGCACGAAGCTGAAGATGTAGCCATGGGTGACCTGCTTGAAGGTGGTGATGACACTGATGATGACGTGATGAAGGATTCATTGAGAAATGAGATTCGCCGCGTTCTGAAATCTCTCAGCCCTCGTGAAGCGGAAATCGTCAATGCCTACTTCGGTCTCGATGGCGAGCAGGGTGTTACTATAGAGCAGATCGGTCAAAAATACGATCTCACGAAAGAGCGCATTCGCCAGATCAAGGAAAGAGCGATCAAACGTTTACAAAAAGCCCGTTATAGCAGTGCGCTGAAAGCGTACCTGGGTTAAAATAGCAGTCCCGGATCTCGCAAGGACCCGGGAAATTTGGTGGGTTTATTAAGAAAGCAGCTTCCGTCTTTATTGACTGGAGCTGTTTTCATTTTAAGCCTTTCCGAATTTTGTATATTACGAACGGTCTTGAGGATGTAGCTTTTCCCCTTACATTTGTCCCTCATTTCCCAATCTATCTGCCAACTATTTACCGCATGATGTGTTGTATTGCACACTTGCTCTTGCTAACGGCGACGCCTGCCCCCTGAAACCATATAGGAATTCTTATGCTTAGTGATAAATTTATTCAAAAAAGCAGGCGGTCTCTTTTTCTATTTCCCCTCCTGGTTTTCTTCTCCGTTTCAATTTCCGCGCAATCCGACAGCCTGTTGATGGATGCAACTTTGAACAACATTATACAGTATACGGTCAAAAGGCAGCCTCGGGTGCAACAGGCTTTGGCTGACGAGCAGATAACCGCACTTCAAATAAAATCCCGGCTCGCTGACTGGTACCCCCAAATCAATTTTAATTACCTCTATCAACACAACTTCGAGGTACAGACCAATATCATAGGTGGCAATCCAGTCAGGCTCGGAGTGGGCAACACCTCTGCCATGCAATTCTCGGCCTCACAGACAATATTCAACCGTGATGTCTTACTCGCGAAACAGACAAGGTCGCAAGTCCTACAGCAGGCCAGCCAATTGACGGAGGACACGAGGATTGATGCCGTAGTAACTGTTTCCAAAGCATTCTATGACGTGCTCGCTACCGAACAGCAGATAAAGGTTGCCAATGAGAATATCGTGAGACTGGAAAAAAGTCTTAGCGATGCGCGATCAAGGTATGATGCCGGAATTGTCGACAAAACGGATTATAAGAGAGCGACCATCGCGCTGAACAATGCCCGCGCTTCACGAAAGATGAACGAAGAAGCCCTAAAGGCCAAGACGGAATATCTAAAATCAGTCATGAACTATCCGTCTGAAGGTTCACTAAAGATTGTATATGATAGCGCCTCACTCGAGAATGAGATCGTGGTGGATACTCTACAACAAATCGATTATTCAAAAAGGATAGAATTTCAACTGCTGGAGACACAGCGGAAATTGCTTGAGGCTAATGTAAAATATAATCGCTGGAGCTATCTTCCGAGTCTCTCTGCTAACGCTGCGTACAACTTCAATTTCCTAAATGATCAATTCACCAAGCTCTATCGTCAAACTTATCCAAACTCATTCGCCGGATTTACGCTATCGTTTCCAATATTCCAGGGTGGAAAAAGAAAGTATGAAATTCAGGTGGCGGAATGGCAATTGAGAAGGGCGGACATTGAACTCACGAACCTGAAAAATTCGTTTAATGCAGAATATCAATTGGCTCTCGGTAGTTACAAGTCGAGCCTGGCGAACTACCGCGCCGTGAGAGAGAATGTATTGCTTGCACAGGAAGTTTATGATGTAATCAGGTTGCAATACAATTCCGGCCTTAAGACCTATCTCGAACTCATTACGGCGGAGACGGACCTAAGGACAGCGCAAATAAATTATTTCAATGCATTGTACCAGGTGTTGACAAGCAAGATAGACGTGCAGCGAAGCCTTGGTGTGATACAGTTTTAATTCTCATAATTAAAAAGACAAAGTTTTCAGCATATGCAGTTTCTATCAATGAAGGCATTACTAACAGCAGGAATCACAATGTTGCTTCTATCCTGCGGCAACAAGCAGGCTCCACCCCCAAGCCCGCCACCGGCGGTACCGGTAACGGTTGAAGAAGCTCGGACTACGAGCGCTTCCTATTTTGATGAATACCCGGGCACAGTGGTTGCGCTTAACCAGACGGAAATCCGTGCGCAGGTCTCCGGTTATATAACGGGGATATATTTCAAGGATGGTTCTAAGGTTAGAAAGGGCCAGAGACTTTATTCCATCGACCAGCAGCTTTATAATGCAAATTATCAGCAGGCGATTGCCAACTTGCAACTACAACAGTCGAACCTGATGAAGGCGCAAAAAGATGCAGACCGATATCATGAGCTTGACAAGAAAGATGCGATAGCCAAACAACAAGTTGACTATGCGGATGCCGCACTAGAGGCAGCGAAGAGGCAAGTCGATGCCGCTCGAGCAGGCGTTAATGCAGTTAAGGCTAGCGTGAACTTTTCAACCATTGTAGCTCCATTCAGTGGAACTATCGGCATTTCCCAGGTGAGGAGTGGTACATCGGTCGTCGCCGGACAAACTATACTCAACACGATCTCCACCGATAATCCTATAGGAGTTGATTTCGCGGTGGATCAGAAAGAAGTGTATCGATTTTCTCTCTTGCAGCAGGCACAAAAACCCCGAGATTCAACGTTTTCCATTGCATTTGGTACCGATGTCTACGCACATAATGGCAGCATCAACCTGATCGATAGGGCAGTGGACCCTCAAACAGGAACGATCAAGACACGATTGACGTTTCTAAATGATAAGAACATGCTCAAGGCAGGAATGAGCACCACCGTTAGAGTATTGAACAATGCAACACAGGGTTCGGTAGTGATTCCGTATAAAGCCGTCACTGAACAACTAGGCGAATACTTCGCGTATGTAGTGGGAGATAGCAGTAAGGTTTCTCAGCGAAAATTATTGCTTGGAAAACAAATAGGACAGGACATCATTGTTCGTGACGGGCTCACCGCAGGTGAAAAGATCGTAGTGCAGGGCATACAGAATCTGAGGGAAGGAGCCGTGATCACGACCGCACCACCGCCCGCGCCAGTGAAGAAGTAATGGTGGTGATTAGTTCAGGAGTTTAATGGTTTAAAAGTTTAATAGTTTAAGAAGTACAGGGTCGAAATGAATGGTGAGTCAACAAGCTACTGACCACTGACTACTCACCACTCACAACCGCCCCCGAGGCTGCAGCACATTCCCATGATAGCAGAAACATTCATCAAAAGACCGGTCACCGCCATCGTCATCTCGATAGTCATTGTGCTAGTGGGGCTCATCTCGTTGCTCAATCTTCCGGTCGCGCAATACCCTGAAATTTCACCACCCACTGTTTCAATTTCAGGCAATTTCACCGGAGCCGATGCGCAGACGGTAGAGCAGACTACTACCACTGCCATTGAGGCGCAGGTAAATGGTACACCGGGGATGACGTACATGACGAGCAACAGCACGAGTAGTGGGCAAAGCAACATTACAGTGAATTTCGAAGTCGGCACCAATATCAACATAGCTACCCTTGATGTACAGAATCGAACGAGTGTGGCATTGCCGACTCTCCCGGATGCGGTAAGGCGTCTGGGGCTAACGGTGAGGAAGCGTAATCCAAGCATCATGATGGCGCTCGCTTTCTATTCCCCGAATGGCACGCACGATATTACCTTCATAGGAAACTATGTCAACCTCTATGTAAAGGATGCCCTGTCTCGCGTGAAAGGTGTTGGCGATATTTTTTCCCGGGCCGATGACTTCAGTATGCGAATCTGGTTTAATCCGGAGAAACTAGCCGTGTTAGGTATGACTCCAGCCGAAGTGAATGCAGCATTACAGGAACAGAATCTCCAGATCGCGGCAGGTACCGTAGGCGGCAATCCTCAGCCAGGCATCACCAACTTTGAGTATAGCGTGCTGACGAATAGCCGTATCAACACACAGGAACAATTTGAGAACATCATCGTTCGCACGCGCCCTGCAGATGGCAGCATTGTATATCTCAAGGACGTGGCACGTGTTGAACTAGGCAAGTTTGATTATACTGCCAACGCATATGTAAATGGAAAGCCGGCCGCATTCGTGTTGATCTACCAGGCTCCAGGAGCTAATGCCCTCAACACGTATGCCGGTATAAATAAGGCGCTGGGAGAGATGAGGAAGAACTTTCCAAAGGACGTCGACTTCCTGGTTCCGTTGGAAACGGCAACTGTAGTACAGGTCTCTATCTCCGAAGTTGTCAATACACTGATTGAGGCGCTCATACTCGTGACGCTGGTAGTATTCCTATTTCTCCAGAACTGGCGTGCAACGCTAATTCCGATATTGGCGATACCTGTCTCGCTTATAGGTACGTTCATTCTCTTTAGTTCACTGGGTTTCACCATCAACACGCTTACGCTATTCGCATTCGTGCTTGCGATCGGAATCGTTGTGGATGATGCCATCGTAGTGGTTGAGGCAGTTCAGCATAACATCGATCACGAGAAAATGTCGCCAAAGGAAGCAACACGGAAGGCAATGCGAGACATTTCCGGTCCGGTCATCGCTATCGCACTCATCCTGGCGGCCGTTTTCATTCCCGTAGGATTTATATCCGGCATAGTTGGAAGACTCTACCAACAATTTGCGATCACGATCGCTGTATCAGTGATCATCTCCGCGTTTGTCGCCCTCTCTCTGACACCAGCGCTCTGCACACTGATGTTGAAGCCTTCGAAGGATCCAGCGGCGAAGAAGAACCCATTGGAAAAATTCTTTGCCTGGTTTAACCGGGGATTCGGTCGTCTTACAAATGGGTATACTAAAGGAGTAGGAAGATGGATCAAGGGAACACCCTACGTCTTAGTCATGCTCGTAGCGTTGTTTATCGGACTCTTCATCTTATTCAAGAATAAACCAACGGGCTTCATTCCTACTGAAGATGAAGGACGCATGTTCGTAACGTATGAGATGCCCGAGGCGACTTCAACCACCCGTAGCATCGCCATGCTGAAAGAAATCATGGGTCGAATCAGGAAATTACCCGAGATAAATGTGGTAGGCGGACTCGCCGGCCTCAATATCGTGACCTTTTCCACGAAGGCAAACGTCGGAACCATGTTCGTCAATCTGAAACCATGGGACGATCGAAAAGGAAAGGACCACCATGTACAATCTGTAATAGCGAAGATCAGGGCGCTCACAGCCGATATAAAGGAGGCAAGAGTGCTTCCGATTGCACCCCCTGCAATTCCCGGTCTTGGGGCTACCTCGGGATTTTCATTACAGTTGCAACAAACTGGAAGTACGGACAACATACAGCAGTTTGAAAAAGTAGCCCGTGATTTCCTTGCCAAACTCAATCAGCGGCCCGAAGTTGGGCTTGCATATACTTTCTTTAATGCGAGAACACCAAGCTACCAGGTAGATGTTGACAAGGAACAAGCGAAGAAGCTGGGAGTATTGGTTTCAGATATTTACCTGACTCTTTCAAATTTCCTCGGAAGCAGTTATGTAAACGATTTCAACTTATACGGGAGAAACTTCCGTGTTATGTCGCAAGCCGACAGTTCCTTCCGAGGCTCATTATCGGAGATAGAGAAATATTACGTCAGGAATAGCCAGGGAGGAATGATCCCACTCGGTTCACTCATTACAACCAGAGTAATAGAAGCTCCTGCAGTCATATCGCATTTTAATATTTATCGGTCAGTCGAAATCAACGGGTCACCGAAACCTGGAATCAGCAGTGGCCAGGCGATCGAAGCGGTGCGGGAAGTGGCAGCGACGTTACCAGCGGGTTACGATTACGAATTCTCAGGAATGAGCCGCGAAGAAATTGCCGCAGGAAGTCAGCAGACTACCATATTCGCGATTTCGATCTTATTCGTCTTCTTATTCCTTGCTGCACTATACGAGAGCTGGTCCGTTCCTTTCTCCGTTCTCTTCGCCGTGCCCATCGGCGCATTTGGTTCCATACTCACGCTTACATTTCTTCCTTCCCTCAGCAATAATATATATGCGCAAATTGGTCTCATCACGCTCATTGGCCTGGCCGCGAAGAATGCCATCCTCATCGTGGAGTTCGCCAAGGAGCGGGTAGACAGCGGGATCGATATTGTTCATGCCACGCTCCAGGCCGTTCGCCTTCGTTTAAGGCCTATTGTGATGACCTCCCTCGCCTTCATTCTCGGTGTATTGCCATTAGTATTTGCCAGCGGCGCTGCTGCCGAGAGTCGTAAGACAATCGGTTGGACTGTCTTTGGAGGAATGATCGCAGCGACTACGCTCGCCATCTTCGTCGTGCCCGTCCTATTCGCCCTGATCACCAAGATCTCATATGGCAAGAAACTCAAACGTCTGCAGGAGGAGCATAAGAAGGAAGAGGCGGTGGATAGGAAGATAATAGATGAAAGGTTGGGTTAGTTCTGAGGTTTAAGAGTTTAAGAGTTTAACGTTTTGAACTGAAAATCTCTAACCGCTGGGAGAATCTTTCAGTAAACGACCCAAACTCTTAAACTGTTAAACCTTTAAACTCTCAAACCTTTAAACCCATCGAAGCCTCACTTTTGGCATTTTCCCTAAATAAACTTTCTTTTGCACTTATTGTTTTTAAAGTATGGCAGACGGAACTACGGAACGAGTACAAGTGTTAATCATAGGCAGTGGCCCAGCGGGTTATACCGCGGCAATCTATGCATCCCGGGCTAATCTTAAGCCCGTGCTCTACCAGGGCATTCAGCCTGGAGGTCAGCTCACAATCACTACGGAGGTAGAAAATTATCCAGGTTATGCCGACGGCGTCCAGGGCCCTGAGATGATGGTTGATTTCGAGAAGCAGGCGAAACGCATGGGCGCAGACATACGGTATGGCCTGGCAACAAAGATAGACCTGATGCAGCAGCCCTATAAGGTTTGGATTGATGACGAGAAGTTGATCGAGGCCTATTCAGTCGTCATCGCTACCGGCGCCTCAGCCAAGTGGCTGGGCCTGGAAAGCGAACAACGTTTGAATGGCTATGGCGTGAGTGCCTGCGCGGTTTGCGACGGGTTTTTCTTTCGTGGAAAAGAAGTGGCTATTGTTGGTGCAGGAGATACGGCCGCTGAAGAAGCGCTCTACTTATCGAAACTGGTGACGAAAGTTCATATGTTTATCCGTAAAGACTTCATGCGTGCCAGTAAGGTTATGCAGGACAGAGTCTTCAATACTGCCAATATCGAGGTGTACTGGAACACAGACACAGAGGAAATCATTGGCGATAACAAAGTCACGGCCGTGAGAATAAAGAATAATAAGACAGGGGAAATAAAGGAAATTCCTGTCGGCGGATTTTTTGTTGCCATCGGGCATCAGCCAAATTCTGACATTTTCAAAGGCTGGCTCGATATGGACGAGGCCGGGTATATCAAAACGGAACCCGGAACTTCCAGGACAAATGTTGAGGGGGTATTCGCCGCAGGTGATGTGCAGGACAAAATCTATCGCCAGGCAGTGACTGCCGCTGGAAGTGGGTGTATGGCGGCGCTGGATGCAGAACGGTATCTTGGAGCGAAGGGAATACACTGAGACGCTGTAACGTTTAAAGGTTTAACGTTTAACGTTCTTTAGGCCGCAAATTCACTACGTGTAAAAGATTTCCGAACGGCTTAACCGTAACGCTCTTAAGGATGTGTCCAGTTTAGTGATGAATGATCCACCTGTATGAACGTTAAACCTTAAACCTTAAAAGACAAAGAATGCCTGACCTCCTCAAGATTTCCCTTCACAACGTTAGATTCCGCGCCTACCACGGCGTCCACCCTGAAGAACGGGAGAAAGGAAATGATTTCGTCGTGAATATGGAGGTAAGCTTTCAACCCAGGACCGACACAATTCTTTCGCTGCAGGATACTATAGACTATGCTACTCTCTTCGATATTATCAACTCTACTATGCAACGACCAGTGGATTTGTTGGAAACGCTCGTACAGACAATCACCTACAATACCTACAAACGATTCCCACAGTTAAAGGAGGTCACAGTCTCCGTAGAGAAACTCAATCCCCCCATCGACAAATTCACCGGCAGCGCGGCCGTGACGTTTTCCAAGAAATATTAAACCCATCTTTCGTACATTGGTTGTATGAAGAAGATATTCTCCATGATGCTTATGACCGCCAGCATGTATTGCAGCGGTCAGGCCGGAACTGACATCTACCTGTTTGACCTCAGCATGAGGAATGGAAAAGTAATAATATCGGGAGGTAAAAATTTCACCAATCGTATTGGTTACGACAATCAGCCGTTTTTTCACCCTTCGAAACCAATCATCTATTTCTCCGCTTTCAACGATAGTGGCCGGAGCGATATTAAATACTTCGATTATCGCCAAAACACTATGGCTAATCTCACGACGACTCCCGAGAGGGAATACTCACCGACTGTGACACCAGATGGGAAATTTATCTCCTGTATTATACAACGCGACAATGGTGCGCAGGACCTCGCAAAATATCCGATCGGCGGCGGCGATCCGGTGGTGTTAATCAATAACCTCGTCGTGGGGTATCATTCCTGGATAGATAGAGATAAGTTGTTATTGTTCGTGCTTGGAGACAGTAACAGACACACTCTTCACTATTACCAATTGGCATCGAAGAAGGACAGCATCATAGCCGCAAAGATTGGCCGAAGTCTACACAAGATACCAGGCAAACGGGAAATGAGCTTCGTACAAACAATATCTGATAAGGAAAGTATCGTCCAGCGATTCAACCCCACCACAATGACTGTCTGCAACGTCATTTCCGCTCTTCCCGGGCAAGATCACCTGGCATGGTTAAACGGAAACACTCTTCTAATGAGTGATGGCAATCAATTATTCTATTACACCATTGGCAAAACGAACAGTTGGCAACCCGTCGAATTCGAAGGACAAACCAAGCCAATCAACGGAATATCGCGACTAGCGGTGAATGGGGAGAGGACCAAGATTGCGGTGGTGGTGAACGAGGCAGTTGCCAATAGGCAGTAGGCAGTAGGCAATAGGCAATAGGCAAGCTTCAATCGTTACTTGCCTATTGTCTATTGTCTATTGCCTATTGATCATTGCCTATTGATCATTGCCTATTGATCGTTGCCTATTGGTTTGTCAGATGACCTTATTCTTCCACCTTCCGCTCCTCATATACAACCACGAAAAGAAAAACAGGCTCAGCCAATAAAGCCATTCGCTCATCCAACCATAGGTAATCGAAAGGGAGTATTTCTCGAGTACGAGATAGACGTAGATACAATAAAGGATGATAGTGATCATTTCGATTAGTAAACTCACGCGACTGTTTCCTGTACCAGTAATGGCATTGAGCCAGATTACCGAAAACGACATCAGCACCATAGCGAAAGTGACCACTCTTAACACAGGTATAGCCGCTTCTGTAAATGCGGGGTCTTGTCCGTAGATGGAAAGCAACATACCGGGAAAAAGATTAAGTACTATGGCCAGTACAATTGATAAGCTCATGCTCATCCTGATGATTCGCCAGATCAAGGTCGGAACAAGTTCCGCCTTCCCCTGGCCAATCACATTGCTGACCATGGAAGAGGTAGTCGCAGCGAGTGCCCATGTCACGCAACCGATGAGACCGAAAATATTCCGCATGACATTTGACACAGCTAAAGCCGTCTGCCCATGATGCTCGATCAGGATATAGAAAAATTCCCAACTGATAAGGCTTATCGCCAGTTGAAATATCAGCGGCAGGGAAAGGGAAAGGATTTGTTTGGCATACTTCGCATCCCACCTGAAATGTTTAAATAATGAAAACCGCTGCGTGATTCCGCGATTGTGTATTACAAGGAAGATTACGAACATGCCAATAAACTCGGCGATGATTGATGCAACCGCAGCACCGTTAAGCCCCATTTCGGGAAGGCCAAAGTGTCCAAAGATCAGCAGGTAGTCGAATAGAATATTGGCAACTGTCTCTGCAAACGTTCCACTTACCAGGTATCGACTATTGTTTGTTCCCACCAGCAATGCATTCCGCATCTGGTAGATGTACAGAAAGGGAAGGCCCCAAATCCTAATCCTAAGGAAAGAGATTGCATCCTCTGATGTTTTCGAAGAATGAAGCACGTTCCTCAATATAGCCGGTGCCACAAACCAGGTTAACAAGATTCCTATGGCTGCTATTACGAGGGAGATATAGACACCCTGGCCAAATATCCTCCCAATCTCATCCGGACGGTTTTCTCCGGCGCGACGGGAGATTAAGGTTTGCAGCCCATTGTTGAGACCAAACCCAATCATCGCGAATATCAGGTAATACACTCCCGTGATGCTGGCAGTAGCGAGGGCATCCTGGCTGTAGTGTCCAAGAAAAATATTATTAGTAATAAAGTTCAGTTGGGGCACCAAAATGGCAAGACTTATCGGCAACGCGATCTTAATGATCTGCCTATTGCTTATCTCGACCTGTAGATTGTTATTTAACTGTCCGGTAGCCATATTAAAAAATGGGGGCAAAAGTACGGTTTTGGAGTTGATTAAGTTGCACGGTTGATTGGTTGCTTAGTACCTTTGCGGCTTGGCGAAACTTCGCGCCTTTGCGAGAAACTTTCCCTATTATTGCACCGTTTCCAAATGGCAAAACAACTTTTTTATATCGATAACGACGGCAGCGAGATTCCACAACCTATCCTCTCCCTATGCATTGGGGACAATCATGTGAGTTTTGCTGTTACGGATAGACCTTGTTCTAGATTGTATTACCTGGCTTATTACTCAGTTGACGACACCAGCGCCGAAGATCTCTCGTCCATATGGAGTGATCATACCGAATTGCATAGATCCTTTGATGAAGTACAGGTTTGTTTCGACCATTCCCGAAATATATTCGTACCTGTTCAACACTATTCAGAAGCGACTGCACCTGCACTCCTTGATAGCATCCATGGGAGGAATGGAACTTCAACTCTTATGACCGAGATAGTTAACGAATGGCAGTTGGTCAATGTGTATGCTGTGCCTTTAAAGATCCAGGAATGGATACAAAGGAAGTTTCCTACGTCCCAGTGCCGGCATCACTTTACCCTTGGAATCAAGAGAATGCCTGCCGACCACGCAGATAGATTGTTGGTCGACATCCATACGAAAGAATTTTCATTTATCGCCATCAAGGAAAATAAACTGCTGCTTGCACAAACACATCAATATTCATCACCTGCCGATATTGTTTACTACCTGTTGAAGGCCTGTCACCAATTTTCACTATCCCAGGAGAAAGCTCACCTGCTAGTGTCCGGTCTAGTAGAAAAGGAATCACAACTATACCGTGAATTGTACCAATTTTTCGTTCATACTGAATTGAGGAAACCAACGTGGGACGTCCCATCCACTGCTGGTGACGAATGTCCTTCCCATTTCTTTACAACTCTTAACGACCTTGCCAGATGCGCATCATAGGTGGAGAACATGGCGGAAGGAAGTTCAATCCTCCCGCAAAGATGCCGCATACTCGACCTACCACGGATTTGGCGAAGGAGGCCCTGTTCAATATTCTACAACATCAACTCGACATATCATCGCTAAAGACCCTGGATCTCTTTGGGGGAACGGGAAGCATTACCTACGAGCTGGCATCGAGAGGTACTACGGATCTCACAATCGTGGAGAAAGACCCAACCATGGTGGAGTTCATCAAGAAGACCGCAGAATCTTTAAGGATTGATGGGATAAAGATTCAGAAGATGGATGTCTTTAAATATATCTCACAGTGTCAAGAAAAATACGACTTCATATTTGCAGGCCCTCCATATGCATTGACAAACATCGACGACCTTCCAAAGAATATCTTCGAACGTGAACTACTACTGCCGGGTGGATGGTTTGTCCTGGAACATACGCCAAGAAACAATTACAAGTCATACCCGTTTTTTAAGACAGAAAGGAATTATGGAACGACGGTTTTTACGACATTTGTTGCATGACCTTTACTTCGAAGATGACTAAGGTCGGGATGCTGGATAACCCTTACATCGAAGAGGACTAAGGTTGGGATGCTGGATGACCTTTACATCGACGATGAATAAGATAGGGATGCTGGATAAAGGATCGAGCATCCAGTATCCCAAATTCAGGACCCATCAAGTTAACCATCACAAGACTTATGCTTAAGAAACAGGCCCGCGAAGTGTATAGAAAGAAGCGAATGGAACTTACAGATGCACAACATCTGAAATTCGATGACCTCATGCTGATACAGTTTCAGTCGACAAAGCTTCCTTTCGTTGAGACGCTTCTTTCGTACTGGCCAATCGAGGAGAATCATGAACCCAATACCCACCTTTTTACCGAATTCCTGAAATTCAGGAACCCGGAACTTCGCGTGTGTTACCCGGTGTCGGACTTCGAGACCATGACCATGCGCGCGGTCTCCACCGATGTCGATACGCCGTTCGAAAAAAAAGAATTGAATATACATGAGCCCACAGGTGGCAGTGTAGTCGTGCCTGAGATGCTCGAAATTGTATTCGTACCGCTATTGGCTTTTGATGAGAGCGGGTACAGGGTTGGATACGGGAAAGGTTTCTACGACAAATATCTCGCTGACTGCCCCGAAGAGTGTATCAAAGTGGGATTCTCCTATTTCGAACCGATACCATCAATCGAAGATCGCAATGAATTTGACGTACCTTTAGACCTTTGTATTACTCCGCAAAACGCGTATGTTTTCTAAGTTTTTCCTCAAATCGATTCGTCTTCTCTTTTTTCCCATTGCAGTGGTATACTGGCTGGTAATCCTTATCCGCAATTGGCTGTACGACGTAAAAATAATCAGGTCGACATCATTTGGATTGCCACTGATCTGTGTGGGAAATCTCTCCGTCGGGGGCACAGGCAAATCACCAATGGTTGAATACCTCATCCGATTGTTGCATGACAAGTTCAGGATCGCGACGTTGAGTAGAGGATACAAAAGAAAAACAAAAGGATACACGCTCGCCAATGATGTTACAACTGCGCTTGAAATAGGCGATGAGCCAATGCAGTTCCACCTGAAATTTCCCGATGTGCCTGTCGCAGTAGGCGAAAAACGTTTAGAAGCGATACCGCAAATGTTGCACGACAAACCCGATACAGAAGCGATCTTACTCGACGATGCGTTTCAGCACAGATCGGTAAAAGCAGGACTAAACATATTGCTCACCGAGTGTAGCAATCTGTTTACACGTGACCTTTACCTTCCTGCTGGCGATCTGCGTGACTTGAAGTCGTCATACAAAAGGGCACAGGTGATTGTTGTCACCAAATGCCCTCCAGACATGTCAGTTGAAGACAAACAAAAAGTTATTGAGGAGATTCGGCCGACCAAGCACCAGGTCATTTTCTTTACCTCGATAGAATATGGCGAAATGTATCACATCAATACGCGGCATAACTATCGGTTAGATGAAAAGACGGAGGTACTCCTCGTTACGGGCATTGCAAATCCAACACCGCTGCAGAACAGGTTGGACGAACGAAGCAAGGCCTACAATATTATGCAGTATCCTGACCATCATATTTTCACCATCGATGATCTTCGCGAGATACGCAAGAAATTCCGACAGATAGAATCGCCAGAAAAGCTCATTCTTACCACGGAGAAGGATGCAGTTCGATTGGTTAAATTCAATTCGGAATTGGCTGACCTCCCATTGTACGTATTGCCAGTGCGGCATCATTTTTTATTTGGCGAGGCAGATCAATTCAATGAGCTAGTCGTTAACTTTATAAAGAATTTCAGAAAGGCAGAATAAAACAAACCTATGGGAAGAAAAAACGCAAAAAAGGTTAGAGGAAGAAGTAATGAAGGTGCTGGGACGACTTACAAAGGCACACTTGACGTCACGAGATCAGGAATGGGATTCGTCATCGTCCCGGATATGAAGGTCGACATCATCATTCGGCCCGGTGATTTCAACACCGCTCTTCATGGAGACACCGTATTGGTTCGCATAAAGAATAATGCCGGGGGTCGTCGGCTGCAAGGTGAAATCTATGAAGTGGTGAATCGCAAACGCGTAGAGTTCGTTGGGCATATCGAAATTAGCAAGGACTTCGCGTTCTTTGTCCCGGAGATGGACAAACCGATCCCCGATTTTTATATTCCGCTTTCTTCCATTGGGGATGCCAAGGATAAAGATCGCGTGGTGGCACGGCTGGTGAAATGGGAACCCGGAGGAAAGAAACCGTTGGGCGAAATTATAGGGGTGCTCGATCCAGAGAACACCAATGATGCGGC
>JACMKU010000033.1 GCA_014379965.1 Chitinophagaceae bacterium | reverse complement strand
TCCACGGACAGATTTTGTGTTATGACAAGAAAAACCATACCCCCGCTATGGAATTCATCGACTATGGCCTTGGCTTGTTCCAGCCAGAAGTATTCGCATCTTTGCCTGCTGGCCAAACGGCTAATTTAGCAGAAATCTATCAGAGGTTAGTGGCAGGCCGCAACCTATTGGCATATGAAGTCAAACAGCGCTTTTATGAAATCGGTTCTTTTGAGGGGTTGAATGAGTTGGATGAATTACTTGCCCATGACCCCGACCAGTTCCTCCGAAAGGACACACCATGAATTTCACCGAATCGTTTATCGCTGAAGTAGTAGAAATCTTGAACGAATTGGATGTCGCTGCCATTGAAAGAATAGTTGATCTCCTTGCCAAGACTCGCGAGCTTGGAGGAAGACTATTTGTCTTAGGTGTAGGTGGAAGCGCTGCTAATGCTTCACATGCTGTCAATGATTTTCGAAAAATCGTGGGGATCGAAACTTATGCTCCCACCGATAATGTTTCCGAACTTACCGCCCGCACTAATGACGAAGGTTGGGCATCTGTTTTCAAAAATTGGCTGGAGGGTAGCCATCTGAATGCTAAAGATACTATACTTGTGTTTTCGGTTGGTGGCGGAAACCTTGAAAAAAACGTCAGTCCGAACCTTGTTTTAGCCTTGCAATTGGCTAAACAAGTAGGTGCGAAGATCGTCGGTGTGGTCGGACGTGATGGTGGTTATACTGCTCAGGTAGCTGATGCTTGTGTGATTATTCCCACTGTTCACGCTGAGCATGTTACCCCACATACCGAGGCTTTTCAATCTATCGTACATCATTTGTTAGTAACGCATCCGCGGTTGAAGGTTGCGCAGACCAAATGGGAATCGGTTAAGTAAGGATGGGCCGCATGGCGGTTTTTTTGGATCGCGACGGAATCATCAATCGAGCGGTCGTCCGTGAAGGAAGACCCTATCCGCCTGTCCGGCTGGAAGATGTGGAAATCCTTTCAGGAAGTCTCATTTCCTTACCAAGATTGGAAGCTTTTGGGTATATACTGATCGGAGTTACTAATCAACCGGATGTTGCCCGAGGTTTGCAATCCTGTGAAATGGTAAATTCCATTAACACTTTAATCCAATCCAGATTGCCCGTGCAGGAGATTTTTGTCTGTTATCACGACGATGTAGATCATTGCAATTGTCGCAAACCCAAGCCAGGTCTCATTTTGCAAGCTGCAGAAAAGTATGGCATAGATCTTACTCAAAGTTGGATGGTAGGAGATCGATGGAAGGATATTGCATCAGGACAGGCAGCCGGATTAAAAACGATTTTTGTCGATTACAAATATGCGGAAACGTTTAAAGGGATTCCAGCCGATTTTACGATTAAAGATACCGCGTTTCTGACTGATATTATTTTGAAAGGACGATGATGAAAACACTTGATCAATTGAAGGTAAAAATATTTGCCGATGGCGCAGACCTGGATGGCATTTTGGAACTCTATCACAATCCATATATTGCCGGGTTCACTACTAATCCGACTCTGATGCGCAAGAGTGGTATTTCGGATTATGAGAAGTTTTCCCGCCAGGTATTAGAACATATCGCTGATCGCCCGATTTCATTTGAAGTCTTCTCTGATGAATTTGATGAAATGGAACATCAGGCTCGGAAGATAGCTAGCTGGGGGAAGAATGTATATGTGAAGATCCCAGTGACGAACACACGGCGAGAATCATCGGTGGAATTAGTCTGCCGACTGGCCGCCGAGGGCGTGAAGTTGAATGTAACTGCGCTAATGACACTTCAGCAGGTCCGCATAGTCTCGAATGCTCTTGGTAGTAACGCATCGGCATACATTTCCGTCTTTGCCGGACGCATTGCTGATACTGGGTGTGACCCCATTCCATTGATGAAAGAAGCTGTAGAAATTATGTGTCCTTATCAAAATCAGGAACTGATCTGGGCCAGCCCGCGTGAATTATTGAACATTTTTCATGCGGATGATGTTGGCTGTCATGTTATAACAGTCACCCATGATATTCTTAAGAAGCTCAGCCTGGTAGGCAAAGAATTAGACGAATTTTCACTAGATACTGTTAAGATGTTCTATCAGGACGCTCAAAAGGCAGGGTATCATATATAGTTATAGTCTGGATAAAATTTACGCACCAAAGTCCTTCAAAAGACAAGATCTGATGAAATGAAACAATATGTTAAATGATCGGTCTTTACAAGTTCTTCTCGAAGGCAAAATTTTTGAAGAACAGCCACTTGGCGGAATTTCCCGAATTTATCATGAGATTCTCCCTCGCATATGTCAGATGGACGAGCAAATTTCGTTCTTGATACTTACGTCGGGGCGGCTCCTACAACCATTGCCGAAACATCCCCAAATTGGTGGCAATCCTTCAACATTTCCGGTTGATCGCTATCTTCGGCCCAAAAGAATCTTCTGGCAATTACAAGATTACTTGCGCGCAAAGGTTCAGATTGCATCAATCCAGTCTGACCGAAATAGTATTTGGCACGCGACTTACTTTCGATTGCCTAATTGGTGGGAAGGACCGAGAGTAGCATCCGTTTATGATTTAATCTACGAGAAATATTACCATTTCTTTAATAAGGGTTCCGATAACATATTGCGCGAGCGAAAAAAGCGTTCTGTTTTAGCTGCGGATAAAGTGATTTGTATTTCTGAGTCCGTTCGATCAGATGTTATCGAGATATATGGTCTCCCAAAGGAGCGAGTAATTGCAATACCCTTGGCGTGCGGAGATAGTTTTAAAAAGATGTCAAGAGAAGAATTCGCCCCTCATTTTTACGTAGATCAGCCGTTCATTCTCTATGTTGGGACGAGGCATCCATATAAGAACTTTGAAACCTTGTTGAGTGCTTATGCAGCTTGGCCGCGCAGGAGCGAAATAAAGCTGGTGGTCGTCGGTAATCCCTGGTCGAGAGAGGAACTGAAAGAAATTGCCACGGCTGGCTTGCAGTCAGATATTATCCGTCGGTCGAGTATATCGGATGAGGAACTGTGTGCGCTTTATAACCAGGCTCTGGCCTTTGTCTATCCATCGCTTTCAGAAGGGTTTGGCATACCGTTGCTTGAAGCCATGGCCTGTGGATGTCCAATTGTGGCTTCGCGCATCCCAACCTCTCTCGAAATTGCCAGGGATGTCCCATATTATTTCGATCCCCTGAACAAAGATGAACTCATCGCTGCGCTTGACGCAGCCTGTTTTTCTGAAGAAATAAAGAGCAGAGATGATATCCTGGCAGAGTACTCATGGGATCGTACTGCTCGAGCGACTCTGCAAGTTTACAAAGAACTAAGCCTGTATACTTGAAGGCTGCACAGCAATCGTGCAAGCAGCTAAATAAGTCGGCATGACCACTATGTCAGAAAAAGTGTTTCGCCTATCGATCATATCATCCTGCTTTAGAGGGGATGCATACTTAAGTTCATTTATTGATCAATTAATGTCACAAACCCTCTTTCCCAGATTGGAGTGGGTGCTTATTCATAATGAGCCCAGTCCCCGTGAGATGGAAATCGTAAAGGCATTTCAAGAACGATTTCCTGAAAAAATCAAGCATTTTGTGATACATCCCGTTGAGCCTCTTAGTGCCTCATGGAATCGAGGGTGGAAATGTGCCAGCGCGGAATATGTAGGTTTTTGGAATTTGGATGATTGCCGTCCGCAGGATTCTCTGCAAAGACAGGTTGAAACACTTGAACGGAATCTCGATTGTGTTATGACGTATGGTGATTACCTGGAGGTCCCACACTATGGAAGCTCATCGGGTATATGGAGAAAAACGCCGCCTGCTTATACAGTTCTTCTGCGGCGTGTATTCCCTGGAGGAGCGTTTATGGTTTGGCGAAAAAATGCTGCAGAACGGCTCGGTTACTTTGATGAACAACTGAACATTGCCTGCGATTATGATCTGGTCACTCGCGCCGCGGTTTCCGGGATGAAGATATGCAAAACCAGCGGGCTCGTCGGTTACTTTACGAATGAGGGACTAGGGCTCAGCACAATTAAGGGCACAAGTAAGGAAACTGTTGAAAGAACAGTTGTTCAATTGCGATATGCCATCTTTGACAAGGTTATCCCAGGGAACACTTGGGATGCAAAGAACTATAGAATCTCAGAGATTCTCATCGGGGGCCACTGGTTTTCCCTTGCCATGTTTGTGAGAAATTATTTATCATATGTCGGGCGCCGAATGTTCTTGCAACATCTCCGTGGTCTTCGGAAATTCTTTATGAGCATACTTGGAATCAAACGATGAAATCTATGCAAAGGGTCCGAGTCAGCGTCATCATACTAACATACAATCGTACGGATCTGATCATGGAAGCAATAGAAAGTGTTTTGGCTCAAACCTACACAGATTACGAGATCATCGTGATTGATGACGGCTCTACGGACGACACGGCACAAGTTTTGCGCGAGTTGATCGAGACGGGCAAAATACGATATATATGGCAGGAGAACCAGGGCGAATGTGCCGCTCGAAATCATGGTCTTCGTCAGGCTCGAGGGGAGTATATTGCATTCCTGGACTC
>JACMKU010000032.1 GCA_014379965.1 Chitinophagaceae bacterium | reverse complement strand
GGTAGCTCGTCGGGCTCATAACCCGAAGGTCGGGAGTTCGATCCTCCCCTTCGCAACAAAAAGCCCTCCAATGCAGGGCTTTTCTGATTTAAGCACTTACTAAATGATTGAGAGTCATTGCACAATGTAAAATATAAAATGTAAAAGGCGAGCACTCAAATATTTTGAGGTTCCACTTTTACATTCTACATTTTACATTCTAGATTTTAGATTTTGCATTCCGCTAAGAACGTGAAATACTACTCGCGCCACTGGTCTTAATATCTTTTATCACTCCCGCTCCTTTATAGTCAATATCACTCGCGCCACTTGCACTTGCCGATAATTCTTTATTTACAGTGATCTTAATATCGCTGGCTCCCGATGCCCGTGCATTGCAGTATTCCGTAGCCAGGTCGAAACATTTGAATGAACTCGCGCCGCTCGCCTCAACATTCAGTTGTGAAGCAATTCCACTTATGCGCGTATCGGAAGCACCACTCAGATCGACCGTTATCTTCTTCGCTTCCACCCTTCCTTTCAAATCGCTCGCGCCCGACATATTAATCTTCAAATCGTCTGCCTTCAGTGCCCCCACGATCGATACATCACAGGCACCACTCGCACTCAACGCGTCGATCGTCTTGAATGAAATGTAGGCCTTCAGCTTCTTGTTGCCGCGATTCCACCTTCCTTTGTTGTCCCAGCCGATTTGAAGCACGCCATTCTTCACTTCCACCGTAATGTTTGCAAGGTCCTTTGCATCCCCCGCGCTTACCGCCACTTTCTCTTCGCTACCCTGGGTAAGGAATACGTCGAACGCATTAGAAACACTGATGGCATGGAAACTCTTTACCGCACGTATCTCTGCATTCGGATCGTTTACTGTCGGCTGTGCGATCGCGGCAGCGGTTAACAATAACACCGGAATGATCATCAACAATTTCTTCATACAACTATTCATTTTTTATTTAATTAGCGACCCGCTTTTTTCACACTCGAAGACCCACTCGATTTCATCGACTTGATAACGCCGCTTCCCTTGAAAGATACATCGCTGCTTCCACTTGCGTTAGCCGTTATTTCCTTATTCACCGTGATCTCGACATCACTACCGCCACTGGCTTCGAGGTTACATACATCCGTTACGAGACCATATCCCTTAACATCACTACCACCACTAGCGTTTATCGTAAGCGTCTTCGCCGTGCCAGAAATATCGAGGTCGCTTCCCCCACTAGCTTCTACATCGAGGCTCGTCACCTGCACTTTGCCCTCAAAATCGGAACCACCAGAGAGGTCGAGTTTCAATGAATTCGACTGGATGGAACCATCCACATCGATATCCGAACCTCCACTGCCACTCAGCATGTCCAGTGTCTTATAAGAAACATACGCTTTCATCTTTTTATTACCACGATCATCACCCTCACTGCTCTTATAGTCGTACCATATCTTCAATACACCATCCTTCACCTCCGTTTTTATTCTGTCCCTGAACCTGGTCTCGGAGGCGCTCACGGCCACGGACTCATTGCCAGGTGAGAGATAAAGGTCGATCCCGCCTGAAACGGACACAGCGTGATAACCGGATACATTTCTCTTTTCTGCATTGGCATCGTTGATGGTTTTCTGGGCCACCAGGTTGAGGCAGAGGGCGGCCGACAGCAAAGACAGGTATATCTTCTTCATAAACTAAATGGTTTTCAGGTGGTACGAAATGCAGCGTAGAAAGGTTACAGCCCAATCAAGAATTTTTCTCCCTACTTTTGCCATAGTTCTGATTTTCATCTCCTAAATATCCGGTGTTCTGCGGAGAGGGGTGAAAATGGATTTTCAGCGTTCCCGGGGTGTTCGCGGCCAGAAGGCCTCGATCTGAGATCAAACCCGTAAACCTGATCAGGGTAATGCCTGCGCAGGGAAGGAGGTTATCGTTTCGTCCTTTCTCCAAACAGCCAGCCGAAAGGCAGGCGGCATTTCCCTCTCATTTTTTAATCATAAAATCAAAAAAATGAAGAGGATTGCAATCATCTTTACACACCTGTTTCTCAGCACCGAGCTGAGTGCCCAACAGGAAGAAAAACCTGTAGACAGCTTCTACCTGCTCAGCCCCGTAGAAGTAAGAGCACTTCGGGTTGGGGAAAATGCCCCTTTCGCGAGGACCAATTTTTCAAAGAAAGACATTAGTAAACTTAACCTTGGCCAGGACATTCCTTTTCTCCTAAACCAAACCCCTTCGGTTGTCATCAACTCCGATGCAGGCAATGGCATCGGATACACCGGTATCAGGATTCGGGGAACCGACGCTACCCGCATCAACGTAACCCTCAACGGCATACCATATAATGATGCGGAGAGCCAGGGAACCTTCTTCGTAGACCTCCCCGACCTTGCGTCATCGGCCGGTAGCATTCAAATTCAAAGAGGCGTAGGCACATCAACAAATGGTTCTGGCGCATTCGGAGGGAGTATCAATTTCAGTACTAATGAAATCAACAAAGTTGCATACGCCGAATTCAATAACAGCTATGGATCCTTCAACACCTGGAAGAATACCATCAAAGCTGGTAGCGGTCTGCTCGGTGACCATTTCACAGTCGACGCACGCTTATCTCGCATAACCAGTGATGGATACATCGATAGGGCAAGTAGTGATCTTCATTCATTCTATATTTCGTCAGCGTATATTTCCGATAAGTCTTCATTCCGGTTCAATATTCTATCTGGAAAAGAAAGGACATACCAGGCATGGTATGGTATCTCCCAGTCAGATCTCGATGCCGGCAGACGCACAATAAATTATGCGGGTACGGAAAAGCCTGGTGATCCTTATTCTAACGAGACCGACAATTTCAAGCAGGATCACTACCAGTTATTCTTCGATCACCACTTCACCGACGACCTCGTTTTCAATACCGCCGTATTCCTGACAAAAGGAAAAGGACATTACGAACAATACAAGGCTGGAGAAAGTTATTCCGACTATAGTCAGCCGGATCCTTCGCCCGGCGTTACCAATACAGACCTCGTGCGACAACTCTGGCTCGACAATAATTTCTATGGAAACATTTTTTCATTGCAACTGCAAAAGAAACGCACTTCGTTTACACTAGGTGGCGGATGGTCGAGGTACGACGGTAATCACTATGGAGATATCATTTGGGCGCAGCAGGGAACATCTACACCCACGGTTAGGTGGTACGACCATGATGCGCGAAAGACTGACCTGAATATCTATTTCAAACAGCAGACAAAACTTATGGCAGACTGGCATGCATACTACGATCTGCAGTTTCGAACCGTTGGCTATACTATCGATGGGTTTAGGGACCACCCAACCATCACTGTTGATAGTCGTTTCAATTTCTTCAATCCCAAAGCTGGAATCAGTTACAACAAGAATGGTTGGAAAGGGTTCGCCTCATTTGCGGTTGCAGGCAAAGAGCCTAACCGTGATGACTTCGAAGCCAATACTGACCAGCAGCCGAAGAGAGAGAAACTCAATGACCTGGAACTTGGGTTTGAGAAGTCAGGTAAGCGTTCCAACCTGGGCGCGACGATGTATTACATGCAATACCGTGACCAGTTGGTCTTGACCGGGCGCATCAATGATGTCGGGGCGTACACACGCACAAACATTCCGAAGAGTTATCGCTTAGGGATCGAGCTGGTCGGTTCCTCAATCTTCTCTTCCTGGTTAAACGGCTCGGCCAATCTTACATTAAGCAGTAACAAAGTCCTGGACTTCGTGGAGTATATCGATGATTATG
>JACMKU010000031.1 GCA_014379965.1 Chitinophagaceae bacterium | reverse complement strand
TATTCCGTTTCTTTCTGGGCGACTTTCTGCTCTTCGATTTTGCGGATCTCATCAGAAAGTTTCTCTCTTTCTTTTTGTAGTTGACGTTGTATCTGGAGTTCTATCTCGGCCTCCTTATTCTTGAGGTCCTGCTCCATGCGGAGGTACTCGGCTTCTTTCTGCCTCGCGATTTTTAATTTTTCTTCTTTGTCTTTGTCGTTTTGTTCGAGTTGGCGGAGTTTTACTTCGAAGTCGGTGGAGACGCTCTTGCGAATTTCCTGTTCGAGTTGCCGTTGTAGTTTGGCAGTGTCTTCAGCATATTGCTTCTCCTTATCCTTTTTCCAATCGGCCATTTTTGAGCGGAGTTCTTTTTCAATCTCGTTTCGAATGACGTCGCTTGGCTCAAACTCGTATCCACAACTTGGACATTTTATATTATCGGGCATTCGTTGATTTTTTTACAAATTAAGTACAAATAAGTTTGTCGATCCGAATACCACTAAACTCGCTGGTTGATATGGGGTAATACAAGGGTAGTCGTATTCGTCGTATGGTACGTGGATTCCGCTGACAATGAATTTGCGAATAATAATTCCTAAATTTTTTTAATACCATCCAATCCGGCACAACAAGCGGCTCGTAGTTTATAATGTCATTGGCCCGATGACTCCGGAGCTCCCACCCTAGTAAAACATTTCTCAACCAACCAGGAATCCCGGTTCTACACTTTTTTTATTATTCCTTAAAATCATTTGCTATGCGAAGAAAAATTACATTTCGCAGGGGCCGGAGGCTTGCTATTGCCTTTGTTTCTCTATCGTTTCTATCGGTGGTGCTTACGTCTTCCAGCCACCGGGAAGCGCCCCTGATCTCGAATGATCCGCTCGCAGACAACACGGATCTTTATGCTTTTCGAAGTCCAACCAATCCAAACAAGATTGTCATCATTGCCAACTATGTTCCAGGCCAGCTACCTCAAGGAGGACCGAATTATTATTCCTTCGGTGAAAATATCAGGTATGAGATACACATCGACAATGATGTAAACACTCATGGAGATGATTATGTTTACAGATTCACCTTTGAACAGAAGAACGAGGATCCCACTACTTTCTTCAACATCCGTCTTGGAAAGCAGAACTTAAAGACCTCTTATACCCTGGAGAGATGGCACACCGGAGACAGGGATTATAAGAAGATCATCAAGAACGGCGTAGTGCCGCCCCCCAATATTGGGCCGCGATCGATTAGTGGTGGTGCAGGGTTGGGTGCGCCAGACTACAATTCCCTAATTAATAGTGCGATCACGACCGCCAGTACCGGTGAAAAGGTCTTTTGCGGAACAGCCGACGACCCGTTCTATGTAGACCTCGGTGGCATCTTCGATCTTGGCGATGCCCCACGCACCACAGGATCTAGATCACGCGATGGACTTAAGTGCCTAAACGTTTCGACTATTGCGATCGAGGTGGACATTTCCACATTACAGAGAGATCATAAAAATGTTAGTCATGCCACAAGCATTCTGGATCCAAACTACGTAGTTGGGGTATGGGCATCAGCCAGCCGTCAGAGGATCCGCGTGTTGCGAGACGATGGCACACAGGAAAACTATGGCGAGTGGGTACAGGTGTCGAGACTTGGAATGCCGCTCACAAATGAAGCAGTTATTCCTATCGGTAGGAAAGACCTGTGGAATTCCACCACTCCCTACGATGATCTAGATAACGTAAATAAGTTTGGTAAGTATTTTTACCAGCCTGAATTGGCACTTTACATGGATGATAACTACTTCGGTGGTGCCGTGCCTGCGCTTGCCCCTCTGCGCATCCAAAGGAATTCTCTTGGTGCCTTTGGATTTGGAAACGATCAGCAGGGTTTATTCCCACTTAAAGGTACAGCAGCAGTGGCAGGAACCGCGCTTTCAAACAACGCATTCGGTAATTTGCTCCTGAAGAAGAATTCTCCCCGTTCTGTCGACCTATGGCCGATATTTCATACAGGCGTTCCCAACCTTCGACCCTATCAGCTTGCAACCGGTAAAGCTGGTAACCCGCTGGCAGCTGGAAAGCCATTCATTAATAATTTTCTACCTAATGGAGGCGACATGCTTCGATTGAATATGGCCGTGCCAGTTACGCCACGGAATGATCCCAACTTCAGTTCACTCGGCTTGGTATATGCAGCTGTGCTTGGACTTACCGATCCTGCCTATAACGGGAATGCCTCTCTGCAGGCAATTCCTAACATGGATGGATTTCCCAATGGTCGAAGACTCGAAGACGATGTAACGCTGATCGAGCTGCAGGCAGTAAGTGGTGTCGTACTCGCGGCGATTGGGTTGTGGTATGATGATTTTAATGGCTCCACACCCGTCACTCAAGACTTGCTGGATGTCTTGACATATCGTACAGGCATTAACCGAAACGATACCGCTCTGAAGACTTCGTTCCCATTTGTTCAGGCTCCATGGCCTGGTACACACAACTGTGACTGCGACGACAGCGACCAGTCGGCGGCAAGGACGATGAATGTGAACGAGCCGATCACAACTACCCAGGCTAATTCAAATGTCAGATCCGGCATTGCTGCCAGCGAAATGGGCGTGTCAGCCCCTGAGGTATTCTTGTCTACATTCCCTAATCCAGCATCTGGTACGAATACTATCCGGTATTCCGTACAAGGTAGTGCGAAGCTTAGGATAGTTGTATACGATACGCAAGGGAGGGTGATCAAAGAACTCGTGAATAAAAGCCATGAGGCGGGCGTGTACACTGTCAACTGGGACACTCGTCAGCTAGCCGCTGGGTCGTACGTGATAGCCGCGATAAAGGATGGTGCCAAGAAACAGGCTATCCAATTAATCAAAAACTAGTATCAATTATTGAGGGTGATAGCCCTGGTCATCAGTTGGGCTACTGAAGGCCAGGAGCTAGCCACCCAATAACATTTAACCAACATGAAAAAAAGATACTTCTACCTATTCATTGGAGCTTTCTTCGTGATGGCTGCAAGCTTTATTATTGTGAAGTTCAAACATGCAGAGCGATCCAAAGCCGAAACTTTCTATCCATTACTGAAAGCTAAGGGGCATAGTTCCGAGGAATGGAAAACTATTACTGCGAGATTCGAAACGCTCATGAAGACGGTGAAGACTAATGCGAGTGATCTTCCGTCGCGGCTGGCGTTGACTGCCCTATTTATAGGGGAGGCGAGAACAACTGGCAATCATAAATATTATGATGCAGCTGCAATGAAGTTTGTGGATGAAATCCTCGAACGAGAACCATCTAACTTCGAAGCGCTGAGTTTTAAGGCGATGATCCAACTATCACAACACCACTTCGCCGAAGGTATCGAGACCGCGATCAAAGCGCGTGCTCTGAATCCGCACAATTCATTTATTCACGCGGTATTGGTAGACGGTTATGTCGAGTTGGGCGACTACGCTGCCGCGATAGAGTCGGCCGAGAAAATGATCACGATCCGTCCGGATGCAAGATCCTATTCGAGAATCTCTTATCTCCGCGAGATACATGGCGATTATCCAGGAGCTATTGGCGCAATGAAACTCGCTGTCGACGCCGGTCCTCCCGGTGATGAAGCTACCGAATGGACAAGGGTTCAACTGGGACAGTTATATGAACATACAGGTGATTGGAACAATGCAGAGAAGTGTTATGACCAGAGTCTTCAATACAGACCAACATATGCCTATGCCCTGGCGGGAAAGGCGAGGATCGCCACTGCTCGTGAGGAGCATGAAACAGCGATTTGGTATTGCCTTCAATCGGATTCGCTGGTCAACGACTATGCAATTAAAGCACAACTGGCGAGACTGTATGATATAACGGGGGAAAACACTAAAGCGAGAAAGGTATATGCTGAGGTAATAACTGCAATGAGTAAGGAGGCGGAAGAAGTTGATGGGGATGAAAACGTGGGTCATTATGCGGACCTCGAGTTAGCACATCTTTTCCTGGAGACAAAGAATAATGATAAGGCCGTTAAACACGCAGTTGCTGAGTACAATCGCAGGCCGAGGAATATTGATGTGAACGAGACGCTGGCCTGGGCTTATTTCATGGACGGGAATGTACAGGGAGCCTTCGCATTAATAGAGACTGCCCTTCGTACCAACAGCCAAAACCCCGTATTGTTGTGCCGGGCGGGTCTCATTTACGCAAAGAATGGAGATGTCGCAAAGGCAAGGACATTGTTGAAGAAGGCGATCTCGTCAAACAGCAACCTGCCGACCTCATTGAGGAAGCAAGCGGAGGAAACTTTTAAGCTATTATGACCATGCGGAAAATTAGCCTTGATCTCCGATCATCTATGCCCCAATTAGTACTTTTTATTGTTATCCTGTTGTGCTCAATGGCAGGAAACTCACAACTAAACGCGCGCGAAAAACTCGCAAAGGGAACTATAAGGGATATTGTTACAGGTGAGACGATAGACATGGCCACGATTTTAATCTATCCTGGATTTGAGCATGCCACTACCGATGAATTGGGTCGATTTTACATCCTGGCCAAAAAGATCGATAGTCTCGTGGTGACGGCGCTTGGTTATGGAAGAAAAGTAATATCGAATGTCAATTTTCACGGCAGGGAAAATACGATCGCGCTAACTAGACGAATAATGGAATTGAGAGGGGTAACAGTGGCGCTTGGTCCGGGTGATCAATTCAAACCGATAGGTAAGCTGGACATACGAATTCGTGGTGTCAATAATTCGCAGGAGGTGCTAAGGCTTGTACCTGGATTATTTATTGGGCAGCACGCTGGCGGAGGCAAAGCGGAGCAAATATTCCTGCGCGGCTTCGACATTGATCATGGAACCGACGTTAACCTGACAGTAGATGGAGTGCCGGTGAATATGGTCTCGCATGCGCACGGCCAGGGATATGCCGACCTCCATTTTCTCATACCCGAACTCATCGACAAAGTTTCATTTAAGAAAGGACCTTACCACGCGGAGAAAGGCAACTTCACAACAGCCGGGTTTGTTGACTTTCGCACGAAGAATGTTCTGGAGACTAATATGATTAAACTCGAGACTGGCCAATTCAATACACACAGGTTATTAGGGATGATGAACCTGGTGGATGGAAAGAAAAGTGAAAGCAAGCCGTCAGCATTTATCGCCACCGAGTACATGTATACCAACGGTTACTTTGACCATCCACAAAATTTTAAACGGCTGAATGTATTTGGTAAATACCGCCAGCAAATAAGTAAACTTAACAGCGTGAGCGTTTCAGCATCTACGTTTGCAAGTAACTGGAATGCCTCCGGACAGATTCCCGAGCGCGCGTTGCAATCGGGCTTCATTGGTTATTTCGGTGCCATCGATCCAAACGAAGGTGGAAATACACGAAGGAACAATGTAAATGTTGAGCTATCCAGCCGTTTACGAAATGGTGGTTTGATTAGGAACCAGGTATACTATTCACGGTATGATTTCGAACTCTATTCAAATTTTACATTTTTCCTCAACAACAATCTCGACGGCGACCAGATACGACAGAAAGAAAGGCGAAACCTGCTTGGATACAACAGCAGCTATTCGTACACTGGATTTGTCGGGGAAAAGAAGCTTGCCACAGCTGTCGGAGTTACGTTGCGTTATGACAAAACAAATAATACCGAACTCTCAAGAACGAAAGACCGTGATATCGTGACATCGCCCATTCAATTGGGGGACATCAGCGAATTCAATACTGGGGCATGGGCAAACAACACAATTCAGTGGAGCAGGAGTCTTAGTATGACTGCCGGGTTGCGATGGGATCGGTTCGATGTGCAGTACTCCGACAAGCTAGGCAATGCTGTTCGTGGAAACGCGAAGGCGGGAATCCTCTCACCTAAACTTAATTTTTATTATCAGCTCAATAACAAGACTCAGTTCTACCTAACCACAGGGAAAGGCTTTCATTCTAACGATACTAGAGTGGTGGTGCAGACGGGAGGAAAGGAAATTTTACCGGCGGCATATGGATTGGATCTTGGTATGATATGGAAGCCGGCGAGTGATTTATTCATACAGACTGCAATATGGTACCTAAAATTAGGACAGGAATTTGTGTATGTCGGAGATGAAGGAATTGTGGAGCCTGGTGGCAGGTCGAGGAGGGTAGGAGTGGATTTGTCATTGCGTTGGCAAGCGGTGAAAAGTATCTATCTCGACTTCGACGCGAATTATTCCAATGCGAGGGCAATGGACGCTACGAAAGGGGCGGCCTACCTACCACTGGCGCCCGTGTTTACAAGCATCGGCGGAATAACTTTGAAAACGGATTTTGGAATTAACGCATCGTTGCGTTATCGTTATATGGGAGATAGGCCAGCTAATGAAAACTATAGCAGGGTAGCGAAAGGATATATGGTCACCGATGCGGTGTTGAGCTATACCACGAAGGAGTTTGAGATTGGGATGTCAGTACAGAATCTATTAGATGTACGATGGAAGGAAACCCAGTTCGATACCGAGAGTAAACTACAGAATGAATCCGCCCCCGTCTCTGAGATACATTTCACACCGGGTACTCCTTTTTTCCTAAAAGGGCATGTGAGTTTTTATTTCTAGGAGTATGCAGAAGAAAAAAGGAAATACAATAGGTAAGACTGCGGTGATGCTTTTCTCATTCTCGTTAATGACTATGCCGGCGTTTGCTCATACTATCAACTATGCATTGGAGAAAGCACCGGCAGGGGAAGTAGCCTGGTATTATGCGAAATTAGGGTTCACACATATCATTCCCGAGGGACTGGATCACATTTTGTTCGTTGCCGGTCTTTGCCTGTTGAGTGCCAGATTAAAGACGATAGTATGGCAGGCAACGGCGTTTACGATCGCGCACTCGATAACACTGGCTATGAGCATGAAGGGCTTCATCGTGGCACCCCCGGCCATTGTCGAACCGATTATCGCGTTATCCATCTTATTCATTGCAATCGAGAATCTCATTTTCAACCAGCTCAAGCCATGGCGGATAGTATTGGTGTTCCTGTTCGGGTTGATACATGGGATGGGGTTCGCGAGTTCGCTCAATGAGATAGGATTGCCGCCGGGACAGTTTCTTACTTCTATTCTTTACTTCAATATTGGCGTGGAGCTTGGTCAGGTGACGGTAATAACTGTGATGTTCCTGCTATTGATCATTCCATTCAGAGGAAATGTCCATTACCGGAAGTATGTAGTATATCCCTTGTCGATTTTAATCGGTATGATGGCCATGTGGTGGACTGTGGAAAGGGTATTGTTGCAGTAGGCAGGGAAAAAGGAATACGAAACTGCTATCCAAAGGCAAAGTCGAGTTGAAAAGCAGGCCGCAGATTATCCTGATTTTTATGATTGACACAGATAGAGGTTCGGAGTTCAAATATCAATAGAAAGGATAGCGAATTATAGTACTCGCTCATTTCCTCGCAGGAAACTGCTGTATATTTTTCTAAAACTGGAGGTACATGTTTCGGTAAAGGTCCGGACGTTTTTAATGAAAAGCTGGCCAACTCTTTCTCATAATCGCCTGTGTAAAAGCTGTCAATTTGCTGTTTGGAGCTTGATAAGTAGATCAGTGATTCAAGTTGTAGACTAGGTTGGGATGCGGATAAAGAAGAAATCCATAAAAAGGACAATTATCCGATACTAATCGGTGTTTGTCTCCTCTCCGAAAGGCTCAAATAGAAAAAGCGACAATCGTCGCTTGTAAATGTGCCCCGGAACGGAGTTGAACCGTTACGGACATTGCTGTCCACAGGATTTTAAGTCCTGCGTGTCTACCAATTCCACCACCAGGGCATCGATATGAAATGAATTCACTCCACAACATATCAAAAAAAATCCTCCGCCTACATGGGCAAGAGGAGTTTTTTGAGCGGAAGACCGGGCTCGAACCGGCCACCCCGACCTTGGCAAGGTCGTGCTCTACCAAATGAGC